>NZ_CAIJDS010000026.1:0-90751 GCF_903819475.1 Rhodococcus sp. UFZ-B548 | reverse complement strand
CGCTCCCGTGGTTCGTCGGTGTCTGCGCCGACTTCCATTCTGCGCGAACCGGCGGCGCCGGCGTACTGGTTCGACCATCTTCGGGTGCCGCTCCTGCAGTCGAGGGGCCAGCGGACCGTGCACGACGAAGAACTTACAGCCGAGGTCAGCCGTGCATACCGAGAACTATTCGGTCTACGGCGCCGCACAAGGTGTGGCTGGAAATGCGTGGTGAGGGCAATGATGTGGCACGGTGCACGATTGATGGTTGTCTTCGGGCTCGAATGCGCACGAAGAGGCATGCCCAAGGGCTACCTCGAGCATGATCGGTCCGTCGACGTTGAGCCAGTGAGGTGGGACTTTGATGCGAGGGTGCTCGAGGCTGCGGTTGGCGAGCGCTTCGCGGCGTTCGAGGCAGGGCAGGTGGTCGTCGACGTGCCGTCGATGTCGAGCTACCTACCGATTCGTTCGACGCGCCACGGGGGGATATCCCGCCGCGGCCTGACCTTGATCGCACGAAATTTGTATCCGTCCTGGTCGATGACCGGCTCCCATTCGAAGTCGACCTGCTCTCCGACGACGAGAGCGCTGATCCCTCCGCCGATGCTGAAACTGTCGCCCGGCCGAGCGTTGATGACTTCGTCGGGGTGTAGGGCGCTGTAGAAGGTCCAACAACCGCCCGGAGTGTCCGCGGAGTCGATGACTCCCCAGCCTTCCTCACCATTCCACGTGGTGACGACACCGATCGCTGGGGTGCCGATCGGGGGCGCGATCGTATCGTCGAGGTCGGTGATGTCTAGATCGGTGACCTCGTGAACGGTGCCGTCAGGATCGATATCCCAAGCCCTGAAACCGGGCGGTCCCGGCGGCGTGTGGTCCTCGCCGACTGGCCACGCCTGCACGGTGTGAAAGTCGTAACCGTCTGCCGCCTCGTCGAGTTGATTCCACTCGAACTCGACTTCCTGACCTTCGACCAAACCCGGGAACCCGTGGACCACTACAGATGTCCATGAGGTCCAGCTACCGCCCGGAGTGTCTGCGGAGTCGATCACGCCCTGCATACCCCCCACGTCCCAACTACGTACCACTCCTCGGCTCGTCATGACCTCAGTATGTCCAAGACCACGGTGGCTAATGAGCGGAACCCGAAAGCCTGTCCAGAACGGGCGGAACTGGGGTAACGAATCTGTGGGGCACTTGATCACCTATGCAACCCGGGACCAAAATTGTTTTCCTGCAACACTTCTGAATTTCTTAACGCGGTTCTTTTCGGGAAGTTCGAGAGGGTGATCACGTTGGGTATAAGCATTTTTTCGATGCACGCGATCATCGAAAAATCCGAACGCGTGAACGACCAGGAAGGCGAATAGACATTCACCAACAAAGGCCCGAGGCAGTGGCGAGCATGTTGACCACGACCAGTGTCGACGATACGACCGACAGTGTCGCGAGCACGGCCGCAGTCACGGTGTGGAGACGAAGCGCGCAGACGACGAATGCCCCAGACCATACGGACAACGTCGCGATCACCAGCCATCCGCCACCGGCCATGTCGCGTTCCGCAGGTCCGTCACAGCTCGTGTCGATTGAATCCCACAGACCGAACAACACCAAGGCCGCCGCCACGAGCGTCCAGACCAATGCAAGGAACAACACGCCGATCTTCCGCCAGATGGTCACATCCTGAGCCTGCACGCGCAGCGACACCCGCGAATCCGTACAACTACTCAACGTCGACCGCGGAACTGGTCTCTGCGCACTTTTTCGCAGCGAGCGCCCTATTAACGACCTTGGTGTTCGTTTTGAGCTTGCTGGTGATGGCGATGGTTGCGCTGTCGACGTTCGCAGGGAAGATCCCGACGAGGTTTTCGATGATCCGTGCTTGCAGTGTGAGGTCTCGTTGCACGGCGAAAGAAGGTCCGAAGGCGCCGGTGGCGATCGCGAGCCCGAGCGAGCAAAGCGCCTAGCTGGATACGGGCCGACCAGAGAAGAAGGTCAGTCACGATCGGGTCTTTTCCTAATTGGTGTGTAGAAGCACGGACCGACGGGCAACAACGCTCACGCTGGTCTGATGTTTCTGCCGGTGCACTGCCCGGCCGACTCCCGGTTTTTTCCCGGCGCACACGACGCCTTCTGGAAGAGAGACAGCGCCAGGCAGTGCACCATTCGACGTGGTGAAATGTCGTGGTACGAGCCCGCCACAGGGATGATCTCTTCTTCTGCATTCCCGAGCCGTGAGCTCTTCGGCAGATCGAGCGCCCTGCGGTGCGCTGGTGACACGAACGGCTGGTGAGATGACGGACCGTCGAGTCCTGCAATTAGGTCGCCGCGTGCACCACACGGGTTCGCAACCTGCACATCGACACTGGGAGGCGCGGTGGGACTGTACTGCGGAATCGATTGGGCCGAAAACCATCACGACTTCGCAATCCTCAACGACCTGGGCGAAGTCGTGAGCCGGGGACGAGTCGACAACGACGCCGCCGGGTTCGCCCGACTGCTCGAGGCATTCGCCGAAGCCGGCGACACCGCCGAAAACCTGATCCCGGTCGGGATCGAAACCGACCACGGCCTGTGGGTCGCCGCACTCCGAGCAAGTGGCCGGGTGATCTACCCGATCAACCCACTCGCCGCCTCCCGGTACCGGTCCCGGCATTCGGTCTCCGGATCGAAATCCGATTCCGCCGACGCGGTCATGCTCGCGAATATCGTGCGCACCGACGCCACCGCACACCGCCCACTGCCGGCGGATACCGACAGCGCTCTGGCCATCCGGGTTCTCGCCCGCGCCCAGCAAGACGCGGTCTGGTCCAGGCAACGCTTCGGCAACGAGGTCCGCTCGCTCCTCAAAGAATATTTCCCGGCAGCGTTGACCGCGTTTCAATCCCTCGAAGACGGACTGACCCGCCCTGATGCCCGAAGCGTGCTCGCTGCGGCTCCGACCCCGACCGCAGCTGCCGCCCTGACCCGGCCCCAACTTCGGGCGGCGCTCAAGAGGGCGGGACGCTCCCGATTCCTCGACCGAGACGTCGAACGACTGCGGGGCATCCTGCGCACCCCGGCGCTTCGCCAGCCACCGCAGATCGAAGCAGCGATGGGAATCAGTCTGATGGCCCTGTTGCGGCAGTTCGACGCTGCCTGCGCAGCCGCCGAGACCCTCGCCGCACACGTCAGCGTGCTCTTCTCCGAACACCCCGATGCGAAGATCATCACCAGCTTCCCCGGGCTGGGGCCACTGGCCGGGGCCCGAGTTCTCGCCGAGATCGGTGACGACCGGAACAGGTTCGCCACCGCGCGTGGCCTCAAGGCCTACGCCGGCGCCGCCCCGATCACCCGTGCCAGCGGGAAAAAGACCTTCGTCCTGCACCGGCACGTCAAGAACCGAAGACTGGCAGCAGCAGGAACGATCTGGGCGTTCAGCGCCCTCCAAGCGTCCCCCGGCGCCCGACGACATTTCGATGCCCGACGCGCCGGCGGGGACTGGAACCACCAAGCCCAACGACACCTGTTCAACCGATTCCTCGGCCAACTCCACCACTGCCTCATCACCCGCGAATTCTTCGACGAACTGCACGCATTTCCACCTCCCCTCCCGATCGCGGCTTGACTCCTACACCCCGTGAGATGTCTTCCAAGGGGTCCCGGTCTGGAGCCTCGCCGGTTGTCGCCGGTGGGGCTCCTGCGTTGTGTGGGTCAGCTCGTTACGCCGCGTTAAGAACCTGAAAACTCGGTGAGCAAACCTTCCTTTCCCAGGTGAAGCGGCGGATTATCGAAATGGTCGCGCATCTGGTTACCGCGCGGCATGTCGAGCGCGCCTGAAGGCACAACGGGCCGGGAGGTTACATGCTGCTACATCAATCGATCGGGTTGGAGCGCTTCAACGAACTACCGCGACAGAAGGCGGTTCACGCATTGTTCGAGTGCTGCTGCTCTCTGACGTGGGCCGGGTGGGTCAGCGACGGACGTCCGTTCGCCGATCACGCGGAGATCCTCTCGCGCGCCGAGGACGCGATTCTCAACCTCTCGGACGTCGACGTCGAGCGAGCATTGCAATGCCATCCACCGGTCGGCGTCCGTAGGAACAGCGTGCCGTCCCACCTCGAGCAATGCTCGATCTGGGTTCCGGACGACGCCGTCATGGCAACCATCTATCGCGCCGGCGAGGAGTACGAGCGGAACTTCGGCTTCCGGTATCTGTGGTGTTCGCACGGCCACGACGCCGACGACCTGCTCGAGAACATCGGCCAGCGCATGTCCAACGAGAGGTCCGTCGAGCGCAAGGTCTGCGTCGACGAGCTCGCCAAGATCACGCGGACGAGGATCGAGCGCATGCTGGGACCCGAGGACGGTTATCCCGAGTACTGAAAAGAAAAGCGGGTGCAGCGCTTTCGCGCCGCACCCGCTTTCATGCTCTGAATCGATCAGAGATCGAACTCGGCCGGAGAGATTCCGACTGCAAAACACATGTCGCGTACGACGCCGCGCTCGTGCTCGTCGAAGTTGCCGTCCGCGCCGCCGATGATGATGCCGATCTGGATGACCGCGCGGGCCTGATCCTGCTTCGACTTGAGCTTGGCGATGGTCGCGGTTGCCTCGACCTTGCCGAACTCGTAGTCCGAGGACAGCTTGCTGCAGTACCAGTCGAACTGCTCACGAAGCTCGTCCGGCGGGAAGACCGCGAGCGACTCGTTGCTCATGATCAGCGCGGCGGTCTTCTGACGCTCCGACGGATCGATCGAACCGTCTGCGGCGGCGATCAACGCGCACATTGCCATGCTCGCGTTCTTGAATTCCTTGTTCTGGAACTGGCTGGTCTTTGTCTTGAGCTGGCCGTTCATCTCCTGAGCCTTAGCCTTCAACTGATCCCAGAATGCCATGAGTCTCCTCGAGTATTGCCGCCACACACCGCGCGTGGTCGTACCACCACTCTGCCTGTGCGCTCGGCAATCCGCCATCGGCCACTAGGTGCGGTCGAACACTGCCAGAATTCGCGACTCGGAGATCGGGTCGAGCACGTCCGGGGTGAAGTGCCATTGCGTGCGGGTCCACGGATCGTGAACCTCCGTCTGCCCTGCTGCCGAAAGATGTTGGCACCCCTCGGACAGCGCGGCGACGGATTCTTCCGCGAAGTTCGACTCGTCCTCTCCGACAATCAGTATGGACAAACCGATTGCCGGCCCGCGTTCGGCGAGGAACATGATGGTCTGTGCGTCTTCGGCGGAGTATCCGTGCGGGAAATCGCTGAGGATCAACAGGCGCAGGGAACTCGGGCCATCTGCGACACCACTCATTCGCGCGAGCTCGCCCATGTCGACGGCCTCGGCCAGTGCCCGCAAGCGCGCCGAGATCTCGGTGTGAGCGGTGATGACCGGCCCCGCGAGCATCGGTGCCAGTCTGTCGGTCAGTGGCGTCAGCGAGCCGGTCAGATCGACGACGTCGAGTAGCGGCATCGGACCGGCGGCCATGACGCGCACGGTGACGGCACTGATCAGACCGAGCGCTGCTTTGCTCGACGTACTGTCCACCCAGATGGGCCGACGCAGTGGGAGCGGGACGCAGTAGGGAACGGTGAGCGTGCCGCGGTCCGGAGCCGAAAGCTCGCCCAGACGCATTCCGTCGCTGACGGCCGTGATCTGGGCCGGATCGGTTGTACCCGCCCACGACACCGACTTCCACGACGCCATCGACCGTGGGAGCACGCCGTCGATCACGCCGAGTTCGTGCGCAAGCTGAGCGCTGTCGCGGGCGTGGTTGTCCCGTGCGAGTGAGACGAGGTCGTCGTGACGCTTCTGTGCGGCATCGCGCGCCGCCACTCCCGCTGCCGAGTTCCGCAACGACGGATCTGCGACGGCTGCGGTCAGATCCTCGTCCAAACGGGCAAGCGCGTACTCACTGCTGGAGACGAAGGAAGCGGCAGATCGGGAGGCGTCCTCGAAGATCATCCACGCACGCTCGAGGCCGCGGCCCACCTCCAACGGCTCCACCGCGGAGTCCCACGCGGGCGCGGCTGTCGGGGCTGGTTGTGCCGGCTCGTCGTCGACCTCGACGCCGTGCACCGAGATCAGTTCCGCCAGACCACCCGCATAGCCCTGCCCTACGGCCCGAATCTTCCAGGCACCGGACTTTCGGTACAGCTCCCAGCAGATGACCGCTGTCTCGGTGCCTGCGGTGGGGATCGCGAATTTGGCCAGGACCGAACCGGATTGATCGCTCAGGGTGGCGGAGAGCCCGGCCGTGCGAAAGGCTCCCGCGGCCGTCGCTGCCGGATCCACGCTGACGATGCACAACACTGCTGCGGCATCGGGGTGAAGTCGATCGAGTTCCACCCGGATGCCGCTCTGGTCGAGTTGCACTCCAGCGGTGGATGGTTGGTTGTAGAACACGAAGTCCTCGGACGTCAATGCCCGCAGGTTCGCGTCCGCTACCAGCGCCGACACGTCGAACGGCGTCTGGCTCTCGGCTCGAAACGTCACCACGGGCGCCTGCAGCGGCGCGTTCTGTCCGGGAACAAAAGTCATACCCACAGCAGCGAACTATGCCATGACCGGGCTCTCTCGGTCAGCCTTGCAGGTCCGCCACCACTAGATCGGCCACCGCGGTCATCCCGGCGTCCGTGAAGTGCAAGCGCTGCGCCGTCGACTCCGAGAACAGGCCTTCGAACCAACGCTGATCTGCACTCGCGCACGCATCGTGCCCGCCGGCGATGCTCGCCGCCGCAATGTCGACGGTACGGACACCGTGGGCGTGGGCGACCTCGTCGAACTTCGTGTTGTAGCGAGCGAAGTAGTCCATGAACCAGGATGCGTCGGCGTCTGAGAACGGGATGTTCGGCCAGCATCCGCGAGTGGAGATCATGCCGCCCTCTCCGATCAGGTAGATGCGAGCGTTAGGCGCGCGCTGCGTGACCGCGGTCAGGATGCGATCCAATTCTCCGGCAGCCCGGTCGATTCCGGACTGGGCGACGGAATTCGCGAGCGGGTCGTACCGACATCCACGATCGGTTCCCGGTCCCGGAGCGACGCACAGGGGGCCGAGGAAGATGCTGTTGGAGTCGTTGCCGCCGATCGAAATGGTAATCAGGTCGGTGTCCGGGTGAACAGCATCGAGCTGGACGGGCCAGTAGTTCGGAATCAGCTGTGGGGTGTCGATGATGTTCTCGGCGCGTGCCGCGCTGCAAGAGACATCAGCGAACTCGGTCACGTCGAGCGCCCGCGAGATCTTGCCCGCGAAGTTCTCGTACGAACGCGAGCAGGCGTCGGGGTACATCGGTTCCAGCCTTGGACCGGAGGCGCGGGAGTCACCGAGGGCGACGTACTTGATCCCGGTCTCGGAAAAACCTGCCGGCGGTGCCGACTGGGGCACCGAAGCCTGCGCGATTCCGGTGCTCACGAGCGCCAGCACAACGCCTGCGACGGCCGCCGCCCGACCGAGAAGTTTCCCTCGAGTGATCATCTACTGTGCCAAGTCCTCTCGCGCACGGCCGCTCGACTGACGGCTCGACATGCCGCATGAGGTTAACGCACGGAGGGGACAACGATGTCCGGTTCGGCGGACGGCGATCGAAACCACCTACCGCCGAACCGGATTCATCTCGACTATGCAGTCTCGACTCAAGCAGTGAGGAAACGGCCCAGCTGCGGCGCAGCTTCTCCTGCGTGCTTGGCCTGGATACCTTCACCGATGGCCTGCAGCTTCCATTCGCCGTTCGCGCGGTACACCTTTGCCATCACCATTCCGGTGAAAGCCATGCCGCCCTGGAGCGTGTATCGAGCGAGCTCGGAGTTGGTGGTGCTGTCCACGAGACGGCAGAAAGCGTTGGAGACCTGCTCGAACGTGTGTCCGCGGTACGAGGTCACGGTGAAGATCACGGTGGTCACGTGAGCCGGGACCCGCTGCAGGTCGACGAGCATGACCTCGTCGTCGCCGTCTCCGTCGCCGGTGAGGTTGTCACCCATGTGACGGACCGAGCCGTCCTTGGACGTCAGCTGACCGTAGTAGCAGACGTCGACGAGGTTGCCGTCGGCGTACAGGAGCGCCGAAGCGTCGAGGTCGACGTCGGCGGTACGGCTTCCGAACAGGCCGCTCTTCTTGATCGGATCCCAACCCAGACCCATCTGGATCATGGTGAGCGCGACGCCGCCCTCCTTGCGGAGCGTGACCTTCTGGCCCTTGGTCAGGCTGACGGGGCGTCCCTTGACCAGGCTCACCTCGGGCTGCTGCGCCGGCGGCTGGTTCTGCATGGGAGGCGCCGGGGGTGCCTGGTTGTACGTCGGCTGCTGGTTGTACGCAGGCTGCTGCGCCGGCGGGTAGGCCGGCGGCGTCGGTCCCTGGTTGTAGGCAGGCGGCTGGTTGTACGCGGGCGGGGCCGGCGGAACCGGCGGCGCGTTGTACGAAGGCTGCTGCTGCGGCGGCTGGTTGTACGCCGGCGGAGTAGGAGCGACGGACGAGGGCGGCGTGATCGGAGCCGGAGCCGCGACCGGAGTGGGCGGCGGCGGCGCGGGTGCATCGTCGACGGACACACCGTGATCGGTGACCAGCGCGGCAAATCCACCCGCGTACCCCTGGCCGACGGCGCGCACCTTCCACGCACCCTGGCGTCGGTACACCTCGAGCGCGATGACGATGGACTCGGTGGTGAGACCGTCGATCACGTACTCGTACAACACGTTCCCGGCCGCGTCGGAGACCCGAGCGGTGGGTGCTGCGCTGCGCCCGAAGTTCGACGAAGCGTCGTCGAGCGTGATGACGGCGCGAACCTGCTCGATATCGGCAGGGACGCCGGCGAGCGAGACTCGGAGTGAGGCAATGCCACCCGGGTTGGGCACCAATTGCACGCCGGGTCCGGTCGGCTGGTTGAAGAAGACGAAGTCGGCGTCGGAACGAACTTTTCCGTTGCTCGTCACGAGGAGTGCAGACAGGTCAGCGGCTGCAGCCAGCTGAACCGACACAACTACATCCGAGACGTCCAGCGGGCCGTTCTGCCCTTTGGCAAGCGATACAGACAACTAAATCCCCTTCATAGAGAGCGTGTATTACCCGAGCGCGGAAGAGAACCACCGCAATATCTCCGCGCTCGCTGCAATACCGGACCTTTCTGTCACAGTAACGGTCGGCCGTTGCCAATTCAGTTCTTCCAGCTCACCGTGCCTCGGCCGGATCGCGAAATCGGAGTATTCGAGCATGTCCGCATCCAATGCGCCGTCACCTGCCGAGATCACGACTGCGGATTGATCCAGATCACCCGACTCGACCAGTCTGCGGCGCACCTCTGCCAGTGCGCGTGACTTCGACACGGCGTCGGGCATCGTGTAGATCTTCCGGCCTTGACGCGAAACGTTCCAGCCCCGCGTCACGCACCAGTGATTCCATTCGGTTTCGAATTCACTCGGCATCACGGCCAGATCGACGACCAGGTACGGAAACAGGTCGTCGGCAACACGAATGGAGCTGACCCAGCTCGAGTCGATCCGCGATTCCAGTTCCGCCTGAACCTGCGGCAACTCGGCGCCGGACTTGCTGGTCGAACGGTCGATCTCGTTTCGCCACTCGCGATCGGCTTCGCCGTCCACCAGGATGTTTCCGCCGTTGCTCGTAATGGCGTACTTCCACGGTCCGCCGGGAAGATCGATCCGCTGGAACTGCGCAATGGTCCTGGTGGTTGTCGGAATCACCGGAACCCGCGAGCTCAGCGCGGTCAGCAGTTCGATCGATTCGACGCTCATGTGCGAGAGCGGACCGCCGTTGTAGTACTCGACGCACAGCGGGCTCGGTGCCGAATCCAGGTCGGAGCCACTGGGATCGCCGCCGATCGCGGCCTGCGAATAGATCATCGTGCGGTCCAGATCCGTGGCGATCAGGACCTGGGACGCAGCGGTGTCCGCACGGCTCACGTGATGTCCTTGATCAGCCCGACACACGAGTAGGCGAGGTCGGGTACCACCTCGACCGGAACCCCGCGGGCCTGCGCCAACAACCGAATGTGTGCATGCTCCGGGGCGTCGAGTTCACGCACCAGAACCTTCCAGGGGAGCCGGCGCAGCAACACCCTGGTTGTTTCTCCGACACCGGGTTTGACGAAGTTGACCGTCGAGATCCCGTACTCGGCCTGCACCTTCTCCACCGACTCCCAGCCGGCCCAGGTCGGCGTCCGATCGGAATCGAGCACTGCAGCAAGAGAATCCGCTGCGTCGCCGCGAACGGAGTCGAACTCGGCCGAGACCACGTCGAGCAACCGATTGGAGACGTCGACGTCGGCGAGGTCGGCGTAGAACTTGGCGCCGTGGAAATCGCCGGGCCCGATAAGGGTGTCGTTGAGGACTGTTCGTGAGACCAAGCCGGACACCGTCGAATTGAGGCACGCCGACGCGATCAGGAAGTCGTCGCGGGTTCCGTACGTTCGCACGCAGTGGCCGGGGTCGGCGAGAACAGCCAGATCGGAGTCGAACTTGGCTCCACCCGCCTCGTGGTACTCCGTCAACGCTGCGTCGAGTTCGCGGGCGATGGCGCCCTTACCTGTCCAGCCGTCGACGAAGACGACGTTCTCCGAGTCGTGATGGTGCGCAAGATAATCGAGTGCGACGGAATCGATACCCTTGCCGCGGACGATAGACACTGCATAGTGCGGCAACGTGAGCCCGCGGGTCTGCTGGGCCCAGCGCCGCATCAGAATCCCGATCGGTGTTCCGGCCCGGGCGAGTGAGACCAGCGTGATGTCACTCCCCCGCTCGGCCAAGACCAAGTCCATCACGGTCCCGACAGCGCGCGCCAACCGTGGAGCGCTCTCGGCGAGCACCGTCTCGAACAGATCCCGGTATGCCTGATCGGGTTGGTACTCGATGGGAAGAGACTCGGCATAGTGCGCCTCACCCGATTGAATACGCTTCTCGCGCACGGATACATCCGCTTCGAGATCCACGTGCGAAAGATCCTTGAGCAGCCACTTCACTTCGCCCGGCGCGTACGAACCGAATTCGGGCCCGACCAATGGTTCGTTCATGACGAGCCTCCTGCTCTGGATTCTCGCAGCGCCGACGGATCGGCCCCGCGAACGGTGGCGACCAGGACGTCGGTGCCGAAGTTCCGTAACACCTCGATCACCCCGTCCATCGCCGTCAACCGATCGGTATCGGCGGGCTCGTCGATGACCAGCAACGCAAGGGCGTCGACCGCCGCGTCAGGCCACTGCGCGTTGTAGACGTATCGAGGTTCGTTCTCGCCCAGTTCCGGTGCCGGAAAGGTGAACCCGCGACGCAGCGGGTATCCCGGCACGTCTACGACGTAGGCGGGTGAACGCGTCGTGGTCTGGTACCGAACCGCTCGCCCAGAGCTTTCCAAGCCCGCAGCGATACGCAGTGGCAGGTACATCAACTCCTCGTGACCGATCACGATCACAGCACGCGACGCGTCGATCGACGATCCGAGAATGGACACCGCTGCCTCGACGGCGGACTCGAATGCCGCGGTGTCGCCATCGAGAAAACCGTGCCGGCCACCGTCGGGGACCCGCGCGGGCCACGGCAGATCCATCCGAGACAGCGTGCCGCGGCGATCACCGATCGGATTGAGATCCGGAGCATCCAGCGCCGTGACTCGCTCGGTCAGGCCGTCGGGCAGGACCGTCGAACCCGAAGCGAGAGAGACGTAGTCGATTCGTACACCCAGTTCCGTGGCCGCGGCTTCGCTGGCGGCTCGGTGTTCCTCGGTTCTCATGTCCACCAGCGAGGCCACGACATAGCGGCTGCGCGGGCATTGCCCGTGCAGTGCCCGGATGGCATCGATCGCGGTGGCGCCGGTGGAGATCTCGTCGTCGACGAGGACCAGTGGCAGGTCGTTCTCGAACAGCTCGGCGGACGTCGGCTGCATCAGATGGCTCGTGGCGTGCGAGTGTCCCTCCTCGAACCCGGCGAGCGTCGTAGCACCGAGTACGTCGCGACGAGTCGAGTGCAGGTAGCAGTGAGCGCGCAGACGGGCCGCAACGCAATGACCCAAACCTGTTGCGGTTTCGGCAAACCCGAGCACGACGACGTCGACACCCTCACCGAGGGTTGTCCGCACCAGATCGCCGAGGTCGTCGGCAGCACCGATGACCACGGACGGCTCGGTGGGCACGTGCTTTCCCAGCACAGTGGACACCAGCAGGTGAGCGCGACGCGGATTCCGCCGAAGACCCGGGATCACCAGATCGGGCACCGAATGCCCAAGCGACGAATCACCGTGAACGAGGTCCAAACCGAATTCTGCTGTAGCCCAGGGAACGTCCCGGGACTGGACAACCTCTGTCATCGATCGACCAACGCCGTCAGCAACTCGACGAACGTGATGCCCTTGTTGGTCACACCGAACACGTGAGCGCGGAGCGCAGTCTGATGGGCCCAATTGCGGTGCGGCTTCATCTCGTTCATCTTGTTCCGGTAGCCGGAGGCCTGAACTCCCCCGGCGTCGGCACCGAGAATGTCGAGGGCATCGTGATATTCCTCGTGCGTGACCGCGGACAGTGCATTGACCGCTGCCACGTGCGACGGGTGGATGACCGTCTTGCCCTGGATTCCGTTGGCGCGGTCCAGCGCGATCTCACGGAGCAGACCGTCGAGGTCGCGGCTGACGAGATGCTGACGGAACCGGACAGCGTCATGTTCCTCGAACGGGGTGGCGCGCAGCATCGGCCGGAACATGCGTTCGTGATCGGCGAAGTACTCCCACACCGGCCCGGTGATGACAAACCCCGAACCGTCGGCGCGCCCGAGGTAGTTGACGATGTCGGCGATGACGTCGACCACCACGCGCACGTCGTAGATGGTCAGATCGCGGTCGCGGCGGATACCGAAGGTGCTGCACATGTCGGTGGCGCCGATGCGGACGGCAAGGATGCGCTCGCGGTGTTGCGCGAGAATCCCACTGATGGTGCGCAATTCGAGATCACGTGTATCGCGGTGAACCAGCGCGGGTGATTCGAGTACCGGCATCGCGTAGAGATGCTTACCCAGCAGCTCGGATGCGTCCGCGACGGCGTCGAGAAACACGGGGCCAGACTCGCTGCCGAACTTCGGGATGACGAACCCGGTGAGCGCGGCGCGCCCCTCGGTCAACGACGCGGCGACCTTGTGGATGTCCGCGACTTCACGAACCCGCACGAACAGCAGCATGCCGACGGCGTCGGTGGACGCGATCTTGTCGAGAGCGTCAACCGCGTTCGCTCGCGCTGACTCCACCTCGTGATCCGCGACGGCGTCCTCGAGATCGAGCACCATCGAGCTGACGCCCTCGGACGCACGCTTGACCACGATGTCGGCCAACCCGGCTCGGGTGGCAGGAACGTAGAGAGTTGCACCCAGAGCAATCGCGAGCAGATCCCTCTCGTCGGAATCCGCGAACGATCGAGGCGCATGCAGGAACAGTTGCTCCCGCACCTCGTCCTCGAGATGTTGAAAGTGCTGCATTTCTCTTCTCTCTGTAACCGCAATCAAGTCCATGAAACGACCCCCTGTGACAACGCGTCGAGCAACTCCGATCCCCCGATCGGCCCGACCATTCAGTTTTTGCCGGCTCGCGCCCGCATCTTCTCGACAACTTCGGTGATGAACGTCGATACCGAGTCCAGCTGTAATACATACGACCAGTAGTCCGGATGAGTTCCCGACAGTGACGCACTCGCTCGCTCGATCCTTGCTAGTTGAGCATCGAGTACGGAGCCCCACTCCGCCACCAACCCTTGGTTAACAGCGAACATCTGGGCGTCTTTCAGCCGGAAACGAACCTCACGTTCCTTTTGGCTCGGATCTGCCCGAACTGCACGCAGAGTAGCGAGACGGTCCGTCACGGCATCGGCGCACGCTTCGGCGTCGGCGAGGTGCACGCGGGCTTCGGCCATCAAAGCGAGTGCATGTTCGGGGTTTCCCGCAGCCAGCGACTGCTTCGCTTCCTTGAGATCGATGTCGGCCTGATCGATATGCGCTCGACTGCGACTGCTGTTGTCGACGAGGTCAGCGGAACTCGCGGCGTTGAACTCGCGCAGCAGTGCGGAGTACGCCGGGTCGAGGCGGTCCACTCGAGTGCGCACTGCCGACAACCTGGTCGAGACCGAGGAGATCGTCATCTCGGCACGGTGCTGGGTCGACGGGGCTTCTGCCAATGCTTCCTCGAGCGCCGATACCGCTTCGCGGACACTCTCGGCCCGCGTGCGGACTGCGTCGGCGCGACCGGATGAGCGCGCGTTGTCGAGCGCTGCAACCGCGTCGTCGAGGTGTTCGGAGGCCGTCACCACCGACGGGTACTCGCGATAGCGCTGATCGGTGGCAGCAAGTTTTTCCCGGACGGCGTTTGCCAGGGTTCGGGCCTGTTGGCCGAGGACGGGAATGGCGGACATCGTGACCGTCGCCTGCTCGAGGTGCGCACGATGCCCGTTGTAGAAGGCGTCGACGCCCTTCGCCGCCTCGACGAGTTCGGCTACCGACTTTTCGAACGCCGCCCGAGCACCGTTCGGGTTCTGGTGGAGTACCTGATCGTTGCCATAGCGCTCGGAGGTGTCGAGGTAGTCCGACGCAGCCTGGAAGCACCGATCCCGAACGGGTTCCCACGCAGCGCGCAACCCTCGCTCGGGATACAGCTCGGCGGAAGCGTCGACTGCTGCCGACGCGATGGTCTGCCGCTTGTCCATGTCGAGGAACGCCGAAACCATGGCCGTCTGCGCCTCCCGCGCACGACTGACCGACTCCCCCACTCTTGCCCCCCGATTGAAGCGCTCCGACCATCTTCCCACCACGATTGAATCCTACGGGTCCAGCACTTCGCTTCTCGGTTCGTAATTCTGCTGTTACGGCGAACACACCGGAACTGCGGTTAGGGTGGTGGAGGTAAACACACTCCCAAGACGACTTCGCGTCGTAGTGGGCCTTGTCTCTCCTCTTGAAAGGACCCCTGAATGGGCGTCAGCTTGACCAAAGGCGGCAATGTCTCTCTCACGAAGGAGGCCCCGAACCTGACTGCAGTGGTCGTCGGCCTGGGCTGGGACGCGCGTTCCACCACCGGCGCTGCTTTCGACCTCGACGCCAGCGCAATCGGCGCAGGCTCGAACAAGAAGGTCCTCTCCGACCAGCACTTCATCTTCTTCAACAACCTCCGCTCGCCCGACGGCTCGATCGAGCACAAGGGTGACAACACGGACGGCGAAGGCGAAGGCGACGACGAGCAGATCGACGTGAACCTCGCTGCGGTTCCCGCCGAGATCGAAAGCGTTGTCTTCCCTGTCTCGATCTACGACGCAGAGGCTCGCTCGCAGTCCTTCGGTCAGGTCCGCAACGCGTACATCCGCGTCGTCGACAAGGCCAACGGCAACGAGCTCGCTCGCTACGACCTCTCCGAGGACGCTTCCACCGAAACCGCCATGGTCTTCGGTGAGCTGTACCGCAACGGTGCAGAGTGGAAGTTCCGCGCAATCGGCCAGGGTTACGCATCCGGCCTGTCCGGCATCGCGCGCGATTACGGCGTCAACGTCTGATCTTCGCTCTCGACGAGCTGACTCGGGGAAGGTTCCGCAGTAGTCTGTGGAACCCTCCCCGTTTTCACGTTCGGATGCGGTGAGAGACCGCTTGCAGTAACCACTCTGCATTGACCAACTAGAAAGGGCCACGCTCCGTGGTACTGCGAATATTCGGTTTATCCATCGCGATCTCCATCATCGCGATGATCGTCGCGTTCATCTACGGCGGACCCGAGGCACTGTTCCTCGTCATCATCCTGTCGATTCTGGAAATCTCGCTTTCCTTCGACAACGCCGTCATCAATGCCACCGTTCTGCGAAGAATGAGTGACTTCTGGCAGAAGATCTTCCTTACCATCGGCATTGTCATCGCCGTCTTCGGTATGCGTCTGGTGTTCCCGCTCGTGATCGTCTGGGCTGCTTCCGGGCTCGGACCTGTTGCTGCACTCGATCTGGCATTGAACCCGCCTGCGGACGACGCCGCGTACTTCGCCAACGGCGAGCCGAGCTACGAAACCATCCTCACCGACGCTCACCCGCAGATCGCTGCCTTCGGCGGCATGTTCCTGCTGATGCTCTTCCTCGGTTTCATCTTCGAAGAGCGTGAGATCACCTGGCTGTCCTGGCTGGAGAAGCCCCTCGCTCGCATCGGCAAGCTCGATCAGCTCTCCGTCGTCGTGGCCGGCATCGTCCTGGTTCTCAGTGGTTCTTTCCTCGCTGCTGACGACAAGGTTTCCACCGTCATGATCTCGGGTGTTCTGGGCATGATCACCTACATCGCGGTCAACGGACTGGGTGAACTGTTCAACCTGCCGGAAGAAGGCGAAGAGGAAGAAACCGCCAAGTCCGGCGGCCCCACGCAGCTCGCGAAGGCAACCGGCAAAGCCGGCTTCTTCCTGTTCCTCTACCTCGAGGTCCTCGACGCGTCCTTCTCCTTCGACGGCGTCATCGGCGCATTCGCCATCACCGCAGACCCGATCATCATCGCCCTCGGCCTCGGCTTCGTCGGCGCGATGTTCGTCCGTTCCATCACGGTCTTCCTGGTCCGCAAGGGCACGCTCTCCGATTACGTCTACCTCGAACACGGTGCGCACTGGGCCATCGGCGCTCTGGCCGTCATCTTGATGGTGTCCATCGGCGTTCACATCAACGAGATCATCACCGGCCTGGTCGGTGTCTTCTTGATCGGCGCTGCTTTCATCAGCAGCCTCATTCGCAACAAGCGAATCGCGAACGAAGATCCGAAGTTGGACGAGAACACTCCGGCAACTGTCTGACGTTCTTTTCACGAAACGCCCGCGACCAATTGGTTGCGGGCGTTTTGTTTGTTATGCCTGAATTGAAACGCTCTGCATTCACAGCCGCGCGCCAATTGTTCAGCCGCGCGCCAAATTCAGCCTGCGGGTGAACAATTGCCCTGCGGGTGCGAAACCGCACAAATCTCGACCCACCCCGGCACAATCAAGAGGCGAAATCCGATTGTGCACAGTGATGAGGGGGAAAGTCGTGGAAGACCAGTTTCTGTCCAAAGGCCAGAACATCGAGCTCCCCGACGAACTCGATCAGATCGACATCGTGATCACCTGGGACAATACGGAATTCGGTGTCGATGCCTCGGCATTGCTTCTGGGTGCCGACGGAAAAGTCAGGTCCGACGCGGACTTCGTCTTCTACAACCAACAGGAATCTGCTGACGGCTCGGTTCGCTATCTCGGCCGCCGCGAAGCCGAATCCGGCCCGCACGAGCGCCTCCTCGTCCACCTCGCTGCTGTACCCGAACAGGTCGATGCGATCGCGTTGGTAGGCAGCGTCGACTCCGGCTCTTTCGGAGACCTCGGCAAACTTGCGCTCCAACTGGTCGATTCCGGCGGCTCTCCTATCGCCGAATACGTCACCGCCGACGCATCCACCGAAACCGCCTTCGTCTTCGGTCAGGTCTATCGGCGCAACGGGAAGTGGAAACTTCGCGCCATCGGCCAAGGTTGGGCTTCAGGACTCGCCGGGCTCGCCGAAGACTTCGGAGTCGACGTGAGCGAGGATGCCCCCGTCGAGGAGCCGTCGTCACCTGAGCTGGAGACACCCCAACCGATATCGGAATCCGATCCACCAGTCACCGAACCCACGACGCCACCAAAGCCCGCACGGCAGCGCGGGGTTCGTACAGCGAAGCCCGTGCCCAAGAAGGCTCCACTACCCGAATTCAAGCACGCCGAGTCCGAGACCTGGCAACCTGCACGACTCTTCTCGGTGATCGGCGTCGGAACCGGCGAGGAACAAGAACGACGCACGACGTCGGCATTGGTTTCCACGATGCAAGCGGTTCCATTGTTTGCGCGGGCGGTTTCGTCCCGCGTGGGCGCACCGGCCGGCTCGTTCGAGGGCTATGTCGAAGTTCCCTACGTCAAAGGTGAATCTCGGGTGATCCCGGATGCGGTGTGGCGCATCGCCCGCGGAAGCCGGCTCTGGACCGGCTTGCTCGAAGCAAAGACTGGAGCAGGCACCCATACCCGAGAGCAGCTCGAAAACTATCTCGACGTCGCCAAGAAGAACAAGTACGACGTCGTGATCAGCCTGTCCAACGACTTGCCTGCCGGCGCCGGCGAATTACCCGTCGAGGTGGACAAGCGCAAGCTCACCAAAGTTGCGCTGCGGCATCTCTCTTGGGCAGAAGTCATCCATGAGGCCCGGATGGTGCTCTCGCACGGCGGAATCGACAATCCTCTGCAAGGTTGGATTCTCAGCGAATTTCTCCGGTACATCGAACATCCCAAGTCAGGGGCCGAGGAGTTCGTCGACATGGGTCGTCACTGGGTATCGATACGCGATTCCGTCAGCGCCGGGACTCTACGTCCTGGAGATCCGAAGGCAGCGGCCGTCGCTCAGTCGTGGATCGCGCTCGCACGAAATCTTGCGCTGCGGTTCACAGCTGATCTCGGTGTCATCGTCAAACATGTGTTGCCCCGCCGGGTAGTCAACGACGCGGAAGCGCGTACCGCGCTGACGGTCAACGAATTGGCGAACGACGGCACCTTCAGCGCCACCCTCCGGATCCCCGACGCAGCCGGAGAGTTACGGGTTACCGCCGATTTGAGAACCAACAAAGTGAGCTGCAGTACAACGGTTTCCGCTCCTGACGAAGGTACCGCAGGAAAACGGGTTACTTGGGCTTTGCGTCAATTGAAAAATGCACCCGAGGACTTGTTGGTCGAAGCGTTGTTCACCGGTCCTGCCGCGTCGACATGCGAGATTCTTACATCGGCCCGAGCAACACCGCGTCTACTGACGGACGGGCAAGGCGGTCAACTCACTTCATTCGTGCTGACACAGTCCTTCCCCCTCGGCAGCAAGCGTGCGGGCACTGCTGCAAGTTTCATCAGCAGCGTCACAAGTTCAGCCGAGGTGTTCTATTCCGAAGTCGTTCAACCACTCCGGGAATGGGTCCCCGCCGCACCTAAAGCGTCCGATCTCCCTCGTGAAGAACAAGTCGACAACGAAGACTGAAATTGAACGAGATAGTCATAGAGCGCGCAACGGACGAGGACGCCGCGGAAATCCTTGTTCTACAACGCTGTTGCTGGGTCTCGGAAGCAATCTCGAACAACAGCATGGACATACCCCCGCTCCACGAGGACCTACCCACGGTCCGGGCCTGGGTTCAGCAGTCGACGGTCTGGACCGCACGACGCGGCGGTCGGCTCGTCGGGGCAGTGCGAGGCACCGCGGACGGAACCACATGGCAGATAGGGCGCCTCATGGTGGCACCGGACTTGGCGGGCAATGGCCTCGGTCGACGCCTCTTGCAGCACGTGGAACAGAACGCTCCGGAGCACACCACAAGTTTCGAGCTGTTCACCGGAAGCAAGAGCGTGCGGAACATTCGCCTGTACACCCGAGCGGGCTACTCCCAATTGCCGCCGGACCCCAGCCACATCCCCGGAGTCGTCTACCTGTCCAAGCCGAACGCCATCAACTCCGACTGAACGGCGATACTGACTTCTGTGGTGAACATTCGCGTCGCAGCGCAGACAGACTTGCCGTTCTTACGTGAGCACGACTCACACATCGCAGCCGAGGAACTCGCGTCAGTGATCCAACGCGGCCGGATACTCGTCGCCGAGGACAGCGGGAAACCAATCGGATGGCTCCGCTGGGGCTTGTTCTGGGACGAGATTCCGTTCATGAACATGCTGACCGTCCTGTCTTCGAACCGCGGCCAAGGCATCGGGCGCGCTTTGGTCACAGATTGGGAAAAACGCATGAGCCGCGCGGGACACTCGCAGGTCCTCACCTCCACACTCGCCGACGAATCAGCCCAGAACTTCTATCGCGCAATGGGATACAGCGACGCGGGAGTTCTGTTACTCCCAGGCGAGCCCTCCGAAATCTTCCTACGCCGAGACCTCGAGCCTGCGCCCGATCTGACCGATCCCCACATTACCCGCGAGTAATATATGGTGGTCGTCACACCGCGATCTCAGGGTGGGGCGCGGCACACCAATGTGGAGGACGAGTATGTCGTCAAGGGTCTTATCTCGCACAGTTGTCGGAGTACTCGCGGTTGCACTGACAGGCGTCGGTGCACCGGCAGCACTCGCGCAGCCGGCTCTTGCCCAGTCCCCTGATGACAGTTTCTACAGCTACGAGGGCGCGGCGCCTCTCTCGTCGTACGCTCCAGGCGCGGTCCTCGAGACTCGCACCGTGCCGTACACCATTCTCAACATCCCGACCCCGATACAGGCAGTGCAGGTTCTCTACCGATCAACCGACGCCCTCGGTCAGCCGTCGGCCAACGTCACCTCGATCCTGCGCCCGGCCAACGGTCAACCGGACAAAGTTGTTTCGTACCAATCCTTTTACGATTCACTGAACCCCGACGACAGTCCGTCGCGGGCCATCGCGGGCAACACCCCGATCGGAGATTGGACGCCGAGTGGGCGCAATTTCAACGTCGGCGGAACCTTCACGTCCATCGAGGCAGCCTTGTTCGGGCCGCTCTTCGCCCTCGGCTACACGATCGTCGTCCCGGACACCGAAGGCCCGGATGCAAACTTCGCTGCCGGACCCGAATACGGGATGATGACGCTCGACGCTCTGCGTGCGGCCAAAGATGTCCCGGAAACCGGAATCACCGACGACGCAGAGATCGCGCTGATGGGGTACTCCGGCGGAGCGATCGCCACCAACTGGGCTTCGATCCTCGCTCCCGCGTACGCACCGGAGATCAACGACAACTTGATCGGTGCCGCGCAGGGCGGCGTGCTGGTCAATCCGGCCAACAACCTTCGCTACGCGAGCGGAAGCATCGGGTGGGGCGGCGTCGTCGGCATGGCTATCGTCGGCGTTGCGCGTTCGTACGACATCGATTTCGGAAAGTATCTCAGTGACCGTGGACGCGACGTCATGGCTCGACTCGAAGACGCGTCCATCGGCAACGTGCTGGCACAGTACCCCGGTCTGACCTGGCAGGAACTGGTCAAGCCCGAGTACGCCGATCCCAATACGGTTCCCGAGTACGTCGATGTCGTGAACAAGATCAACATGGGCACCGCTGCGACACCGACGATTCCGATGTTCATCGCTCAGGCGGCCAACGGCACCATCGAGGGCACCCAACCCGGTGGCCCCGGCGTCGGAGCGGGCGACGGCGTCATGATCACGGGCGACGTCCGCACCCTCGCACGCAAGTATTGCGACGCCGGCCTGCCGATTCAGTACGACCAGTACGACACCATCAGCCACTTCCTCGGCGCCATGCTCTGGCTCCCCGGTGCGCTCACCTGGATCGACGACCGATTCACCGGCAAGCCTGCTCCGTCCAACTGCGCAAGCATCGCACCCGGGAACTCCCTTGCACCACAGGAACATGCCCGCTAGCTGACAGAGACGTCCGATTCTACTTCGACGGCTCCACCTCCCAGCGAACGTGAGTCACCAACGGTTCCAAGCTCAGCCGGCTGACGGCGGATTCCAGGAGTCCGTCGTCACGCTCCGCTGCGGCCAATTCCGCGACCACTCGTACGCGGTCGCTGTCCGGGATGTCGAAGGACTGCACTGACCGGAGCTGGAACTCCGGCCTCGAAATGGACTGCACGGTAAGCCCTCTGATGTGAGCTTCGGCGTCACCGTGGCAGGTCACCTCGAAGGTGTAGTCAGCCGGCGGTTCCTCGCGCCCGGTGCGGGCAGGCTGGTGATCCATCATCCGGCCCAACGGCCTCAACAACGTGTTCGCCAACATGATTGCACCGGCACCGAACACCGCAACCCAGTACATTCCGCCGCCTGCCAGCGCACCGACGGCGGCCGTGGCCCACAAGGTTGCGGCGGTGTTCAGGCCGGTGACGGAGGCTCCCTGCTTCATGATCACCCCGGCACCGAGGAAGCCGATCCCCGAGACGATCTGCGCTGCGACGCGCGTCGGATCAGCGTCCGGCCCCTGAAACCCGTACGCGCCCATGATGACGAAGAGCGTCGCACCCAAGCTCACCAACGCGTTGGTTCGCAAACCCGCCATCCTTGCGCGCCATTGCCTTTCGATCCCGACGGCAGCGCCGAGGACGAGTCCGAGCGCTATCCGCACAAGGATGACGTGGATTTCCACGGTGAACTCCTAGAGCCAGGTCGCGAATCGACGGATGAACATTCCCTTGGCCACCTGCGTGACGACGCAGTAAGCCGCGAGAGTGAGGACCAACCACGGGAAGTAGTTCCACGGCAGTGAAACCAACCCGAGGGAATGGCCCCAGGACGTGAACGGGAACACCAGCGCGAAGACGCAGGCGGCGCCCGTGCTGAGCAGTACCGGAAGCGAAGCACGCGACTGGATGAATGGGATCTTGCGGGTGCGGATCATGTGAACGATCAGCGTCTGCGAGATCAATGACTCGATGAACCAACCCGATTGGAACAGCGCTGCATGCTCGGGAGAGTTGGCAGCGAACACGAACCACATCAGCGCGAAGGTCGAGATGTCGAAGATCGAACTGATCGGGCCGATGAACACCATGAACCGGCGAAGGCTCTTGGTCTCCCACTTGCGGGGCTTCGCGAGGAAGTCGTCGTCGACGCGGTCCCACGGGATCGTGAGCATCGAGAGATCGTAGATCAGGTTCTGCAACAACAGAACTACGGGAATCATGGGGATGAACGGCAGCAAGGCACTGGCGACGAGCACCGAGAAGACGTTCCCGAAGTTCGACGACGCAGTCATCTTGATGTACTTCTGGATGTTTCCGAAGGTACGACGCCCTTCGATGACTCCTTGTTCGAGTACGCCGAGGTCCTTCTCCAGCAAGATGATGTCCGCGGATTCGCGGGCGATGTCCGCCGCTGTGTCGACGGAGATGCCGACGTCCGCCGCCCGAAGTGCGGGTGCGTCGTTGACACCGTCACCAAGGAAACCAACCGTGTGGCCGACCCGGCGCAGCGATTCGACAATGCGTGCCTTCTGCATCGGATCCGTCTTCGCGAAGACGGTTGTCCGCTGCACCAACTCGTCGAGGGCGTCGTCGTTCAACGCTTCGATCTCGGCGCCGGAGACCACGGTCCCGACATCGATACCGACTTTGCCGCAGACGGTTTCGGCGACCAATTCGTTGTCACCCGTCACTACCTTGACCGCGACTCCGTGGCTCGCGAGGGCTTCGATCGCCCCGGCCGCAGATTCCTTCGGCGGGTCGAGGAAGGCCAGCAGTCCAACCAGGGTCATACCCTCTTCGTCGGCCGTCGAGTACTCGCGGCGCTGCTCTTCGACGACTGTCTTGGTTGCCACCGCAAGCACTCGCTTGCCCTGACCGTTCAGTTCCGCCACCAGACGGTCGACTCGGGCCAGCCATCCCGGCGTCAATTGGTGGGTCACCCCGTCCAGTTCCACCGATTCACAGACCGAAAGGAGCTCTTCCACTGCACCTTTGGTGACGATCAGATCGGCGTCGCCGTGGTCGACCACCACGGAGAGTCGACGGCGTTTGAAGTCGAAGGGAATCTCGTCCACCAACCCGTGCCGACGCGAGATCTCCTCGACCACTTCGGGACCGGCGGCCTCGATCACCGCGTCGTCGAGAAGACTGCGCAATCCGGTCTGATTCACGGAATTGACTGCCGCTAGCCGCAATACGTCCTCGGACTTACGTCCGGCAGTATCGAGATGCTCACCGAGAACGATGCGGTCCTCGGTGAGAGTTCCGGTCTTGTCCGTGCACAGAACGTCCATGGCGCCGAAGTTCTGAATCGCGTTGATCTGCTTGACGATCACCTTCTTGCGCGACATGTGGAGCGCACCCTTGGCCAGGTTCGCAGTCACGATGAGCGGCAACATTTCGGGGGTCAACCCCACTGCGGTGGCGACGCCGAAGAGTAGTGCTTGGCTCCAGTCCTTGGTCAGTCCGTTGATGATGAACACCGCGGGAACCATGATCAGCATGAACTTGATCAGCAGGTAGCTGACACTGCGCACCCCGACGTCGAAGCTGGTTTCGGGTCGCTTGGACGCCAATTGTGCTGTCATGGCACCGAAGTAAGTCCGCTTGCCGGTGTGCACCGCGACGGCGGTGCCGCTGCCCGACACGACGGAAGTACCCATGAACCCGATGTTCTCGGCCTCGAGCAGCCGATCGACGTCGATCCCCGTCGACGGTTCCGCCGACTTCTCGGCCGGCATCGACTCACCGCTGAGCATTGACTGATTGACCTGTAGATCCTTGGCCCGGATGATGCGGACATCGGCCGGGATCATGTCGCCTGCGGCAAGCTGGACTACATCACCTGGCAGTAGCTGCTCGATCGGAATCTCAGCCGTGACCACTGTGTTGTTGATCTTGCGGGTGGCCGCGACAGTTGTCGTGACCATGGCCTTGAGTGCCTCGGCGGCCCGACTCGAACGGTATTCCTGCCAGAACCTCAGGGACACACTGACAAAGATCATCAGCCCGAGGGTGATGATGCCCTCGTAGGAGGGACCGTCTTCCGGGTCTGCCCACACCACGTCGGTCCCGACCATGATCAGGGCGAGGAACACCAGGATCAAGATGAACGGATTCTTGAAAGCTTGCGCGAACTGCACGATCGCCGGTGCCGGGCGGTCGTGGCGGACATCGTTGCGCCCGTATTGCCGACGAAGATCGTCGATCTGATCGTCACGAAGGCCGTTGGCCGTCGTAGTCAGATCTGCGAGAACGGTGCGCGTGTCCGAGGCCGAGTAGTCGACCAATTCCTGTGCGCTTTCTTTTGCCAGGACCGTTGAAGGTGTTTGTTGTGCACTGTTTCTCGTGGGCCGTGGCCGCAATGCGAGAACGGAAAATGACATGACGAATCTCCTCGACTGCCAGCGCGCACGGGACCATGCCAGTGCATGAGGGCAGCAGAATGCGCTGAACGACAACGGAAGTCGTCAGCGGACGCGGCAAAGCCGCGCAGATGAAACCGAGGGTGCGAAGGTCAGAGACTGACGAGCAAAATGCCGGGGTGAGCACCGTCGGTAAGAACAGAAGGATGGGTCGAATATCGACTCGGCGGGTCGTCCACGATGGTCACCTCCTGAAAGTTCGGGGCGTCCGATGACGCCACACAAAGTACGTGCGCACAGCACACGCCAGGAGAACCGAATATCGACGTACTCTCGCCTTCGCCGGAAGAAACCGGCATCAAGCTGCGAAAACACCTCCACGTCCGAGTTTTGGCACTGCACGACGTGTCCCGATCAAGACCGGGAAGCCACTTTGGATCACCCCTTAAGCCGGGGAGATCTGTCCTAACCTTGGGCGTCTCTCGACGTCGTGAGATCAGTGGCCTGTGTTCGTGCAGAAGCCTCACCTAACGAGGTACTGCACCCAGAGGGTAGTTCTCAAATCTGTTGCCTGTCAACCGAGCAACTCAGACGGCGGGCAATCCTGCCCGTGCGACGGCGCCGGCGAAGAGTGCCGTCACGGCGGCACCCATCACGCTCTGATCAACTTCTTCCGGATCCACCGAGTGCTCGAGAACGAGCCCGGATATCAAGGCCATCAACGAGATTGCAGTGGTCCGCACATCGAAGGAATCGTCCACTCCCCATTCGCGGGCACGTTCACCGATCAACTCCACGAGTTGACTGCGCAAGTGGCGACGCTCACGTAAGTACGCCTGAGCGATCTGCGGATCACGTCCGGCGAGCACTCCGAATTCGAGGACGAGCAGTGACCACCCCGGGTCGTCGACCATCCACGTTGCAATGGCCTCGCCACCTTTGCCCGCCGCGTCGGCCGGGTTCATCCCGGCGATCTCGGCAAGCACACGGCCGGCCAGTTCGAGAGACCGTTGCGCGAACAGTTCGGCGAACAGATCCTGTTTCGACTCGAAGTTGGAGTAGACAGCCCCCTTGGTGAAGCCCGCTCGGCGAGCAACTTCAGTGAGACGTGCAGCACTGAATCCACGCTCCGCAAACTCTTCCGCCGCAGCGTCGAGCAGTCTTTGCCGCACCACGTCACGTCCGGGGCGGGTTACCGGCGTCCAGTCCGGTTGACGAGATTCAGTCACGATACCTAGAGTATTCAATACCTCGGGTATTGACAAGCTCTTTACTTTTGACAAGATCAGGACTCTTTCGTGACCACTACGCATCCGGCACACGCCGCACCAGACAACAGCTCCACCCACGACGAACACCACCACGACAATCTGCTGGTGAAATACGGCGCACCCAAGGTGATGGCCGCGCTGTTCGTCGGCGTGCTCCTGCTGCAGATGGGCTTCATCCTCAGCTACGTCGCCGCCTTCCATCAGCCGACTCCGCGAGACATCGAAATCGCGGTCATCGCCGATCAGGGCACACCGGACGGCATGGATCAGCAGATCGCCGACAAACTCAACGCCATCGACGGCAGCCCGCTCGACGCTCAGGTGGTCGACAGCACGGCGACCGCTCGCCGCATGATCAACGACCGCGAGATCCAGGGCGCGTTTGTCATCAACCCGGCCGGACCGGACACCCTGATCACCGCGAGCGCGGGAGGCAGCTCCATCGCGACGTCGCTCGAAGCGGTGTTCACGAAGGTCGAGGCGACGCAGGACCGACAGTTCGTCGTCCGCGACGAGATCCCCGTCGGAGCACACGACAACCGCGGACTCTCCGGCTTCTACCTCTCGGTCGGCTGGGTCGTCGGCGGCTATCTCCTTGCGGCAGCCATCGGACTGTTCATCGGTGCGCCGAAGACCCTCCGCCAGGCAAGCGCGCACACGGGCGTGATCGCGATCTACTCGATCATCTCGGGAGCCCTCGGCGCACTCATCACCTCACACGTCCTGGGAACTTTCGCGGGCCACTGGTTCCCACTCTGGATCCTGGGAACAGCCGTGGTGTTCGGCACCGCCATGTTCACACTCGGATTGCGCGCTGCCATCGGCGTTCTGGCAGTCCCGTTGGCTATCGCCGTCTTCGTGATTCTCGGCAATCCCAGTGCGGGAGGCGCATTCGGCTCCAACGTGATTCCCTCGTTCTATGCCGCCATCGGCCGATGGATCACACCCGGCGCCGGCACCGAAGGCGTGCGGAGCATCGTCTACTTCAACAACGTCGGCGTCGGCCAGCCTGCTCTGACGCTTTTCCTGTACGCACTGATCGGTGCGGTCATGCTGTTCGGCTTCACGATCCGTCGCAACCGAAAGTCCACCGACACGACGCCGACTCCAGCTGTGGCGAACGCCGACTAGTCCTAGTCTGAACTCATGACGAGCCTCCTCCACCCCAACGCCTCGCACGTCGCCGAAACACTGATCTCACGGGGTCACCACGGCGTCATCGTCACACAGCCCGAAGCCACGCACACCGCGGCCGAGGCAGCGGCGGCCGTCGGGGTGGAGGTAGGCGCGATCACCAAGTCGCTCGTGTTCCTTCTCGACGACGACCCGGTCCTACTGCTGGTCTCCGGCGCACATCAGGTCAATCTGAAAACCACCGGCGAACGCCTCGAAGGCAAGCTCACGCGGGCGCCGCTGGAAATGGCGAAGTCGGCAACGGGCCAGCCGATCGGTGGGGTCGCTCCGCTCGGGCATCCCACCAACCTGCCCACCTACATCGATACCGCCCTCGAGCAGTACCCCGAATTGTGGGCTGCTGCCGGGCACCCGAACACGGTCTTTCGCACGACGTACTCCGAACTCCTTCGAATCACGGCCGGCCTCGCCGTCAACATGGACTGACGCACTTCAGCCAACCCGGTCCGAACCCACTCAGACGTGCGTCCACCTATAGTTGGACGCACCATGTGCACTGCAACCAGGACCCCGGCCGGTAACCACTGGCGTCGACGACACGTAGATCTGTGCCGCACCGACGCATGTCTGTGTATGCCGAGCGCAGTCACCTCGACCACACCGCACACCTCGAGTTCCAGCCGGAGAGTTCCCGTTGTCTGACAAGCCGAATGCCGTTTCCAGCCACACCACCCCCGACGTCCCCGAAGTAGCAGCGACGCCCGAGTTGTCCACCGGCATCTGCGCCGGTGACTACCGTGCAGCGCTTCGCCGCCACCCCGCAGGTGTCACCGTCGTGACCCTCGATTCGGGTACCGGCCCGGTGGGTTTCACCGCCACCTCGTTCTCGTCCGTCTCCCTCGAGCCGCCGCTCGTCTCGTTCAACATCGCGGAGACGTCGTCGAGCATCAATGCGCTCAAGGCAGCCGAGTCCTTGGTGATCCACCTTCTCGGCGAACATCAGCAACATCTCGCCCAGCGCTTTGCGCGTAGCGCCGATCAGCGTTTTGCAGACGAGTCACTGTGGGCAGTGCTCGACACCGGGGAGCCGGTTCTGCACGGCACCCCCAGCTGGATGCGCGTCAAGGTCGACCAGTTGATCCCTGTCGGCGACCACACGCTGGTCATCGGACTCGTCACGCGGGTTCACGCCGAAGAGGACGACGAATCCGCTGCCGCACCGCTGCTCTACCACGAGGGCAAGTACTACCGCCCCACTCCGTTAGGTCAATAGACAACTGTGCGCCTTTATTAACCGCCCGCGGTTAATAAAGGCGCACAGCAAGTTACAGCGCTACGTACTTGGTATCGAGATACTCGTCGATACCCTCGGTTCCGCCTTCACGGCCGAAGCCCGATTCCTTCACGCCACCGAACGGCGCCGCAGCATCGGAGATCGCGCCGCGATTGACGCCGACCATGCCGGTGTCCAGCTTGGCCGAGACGCGCATCGCCCGGTCGATGTCGCGGGTGTAGAAGTACGCCACGAGGCCGTACTCGGTGTTGTTCGCAGCCGCGATCGCTTCGTCTTCGGTGTCGAAACCGACCACTGCCGCAACGGGTCCGAAGATCTCTTCCTTCAGCAGGCGCGCATCGGCGGGCACCTGATCCAGAACGGTTGGGGTGAAGAAGAAGCCGGCTCCTTCGGGCGCCGATCCACCGGTGCGAACGCGAGCGCCCTTGGACACGGCGTCGTCGACGAGTCCGGTGACGGTTGCGAGCTGCTTGGTGTTGATCAGCGGGCCGATGTTGGTGCCCTCGGCGTCACCGGCGCCCACCTTCAAGGCCGCAACCTTGGCGGTGAACTTGTCGGTGAACTCCTCGCGCACCGAGTTGGCGACGTAGATGCGGTTGGCCGCGGTGCAGGCTTCGCCGCCGTTACGCATCTTCGCGAGCATTGCGCCGTCGACAGCTGCGTCGATGTCGGCGTCGTCGAAGACGATGAACGGCGCATTGCCACCGAGTTCCATCGACGTGCGGAGCAGCTTGTCAGCGGCATTTCGCACCAACAGCTTTCCGACGCCCGTGGAGCCGGTGAAGGTGACCTTGCGCAGACGCGCATCTTCCATCAGCGGTCCACTGATGGAGGCCGCGTCGGACGTCGGGAGGATCGAGAGCACACCGTCGGGCAGACCGGCGTCGGCGAACACCTGACCGAGGAGCTGCATGGTCAGCGGCGTGTCCTCGGCGGGCTTGACGATGATGGTGCAACCGGCAGCCAGCGCCGGTCCGATCTTGCGTGTGCCCATGGCGAGCGGGAAGTTCCACGGGGTGATCGCAAGGACCGGTCCGACGGCTTCCTTGGTGACCAGGATGCGACCGTTGCCGGCCGGAGCCTGCGTGAAACGTCCGCCGATGCGTACTGCTTCCTCGCTGAACCAGCGCAGGAATTCGCCGCCGTAGTTGACCTCACCGCGGCTCTCTGCCAACGACTTACCCATTTCCAGGGTCATCATCAGCGCGAAGTCCTCGGCGCGGGCGTGCAGCAATTCGAAGGCGGTGCGCAGGATCTCGCCGCGTACACGTGCCGGCGTGGCCGCCCAGTCTTCCTGCGCCGCAGCGGCGAGGTCGAGCGCACGGATACCGTCGGCAGCGGTGGCGTCGGCTACCTGGGCGAGTTCCTCACCCGTTGCCGGGTTGTAGACCGCAAAGGTCTTCTCGGCCGGGACGAGCTTGCCGCCGAGCCAGAGACCCTTGGGTACCGAGTCGAGAAGATCCGAGACGTTGGACATGTCAGTTCCCCTGTGCTGCAGTGCGAATAGCGGTCTCGAGGACGGTCAACGCGTCGTCGAGCAGCTCTTCGGAGATGACCAGCGGCGGGAGCAGACGGATGACGTTGCCGTAGGTACCGCAGGTGAGGATCACGACGCCGGCAGCGAGGCATTCGGCGGCGATCTTCTTGGTGATGTCGGCGTCCGGCTCCTGCCCACCGGGCTTGACCAGCTCGATTGCGAGCATGGCGCCGCGACCGCGAACGTCACCGATGACGTCGAGTTCCTTTGCCAGTGCGTTCATTCGGCCGACGACGGTCGACTCGATGGTGCGTGCGCGGCCACAGAGGTCGAGCTCGCGCATCTGGTCGATGGACGCCAATGCAGCGGCGCAGGCGACGGGGTTACCGCCGTAGGTGCCACCGAGGCCGCCGGGGTGGACGGCGTCGATGAGCTCGGCGCGGCCCGTGACAGCGGCGAGCGGCATGCCGCCTGCGATGCCCTTGGCGAGAGTGACCAAGTCGGGGACGATGCCCTCGTGATCGCTGGCGAACCAGGCACCGGTACGAGCGAAGCCTGCCTGAACCTCGTCTGCGATGAAGACGACGCCGTTCTCCTTGGCCCACGCGACGAGCGTCGGGAGGAATCCTTCTGCGGGAACGATGAATCCGCCCTCGCCCTGAATGGGCTCGATGAGGATGGCGGCCGTGTTGGCAGCACCGACCTGCTTCTCGATCATCGTGATGGCGCGCTGTGCGGCCTGCTCACCCGTGATCTTGGAGCCGTCGACGTTGAGGCCCTCGCGGTACGGGTAGGACATCGGGACGCGGTAGACCTCGGGGGCGAACGGACCGAAGCCGCTCTTGTACGGCATGGACTTCGATGTCAGTGCCATCGTGAGGTTGGTGCGGCCGTGGTACGCGTGGTCGAAGACGACGACTGCGTCGCGACCGGTTGCGTGACGGGCGATCTTGACGGCGTTCTCGACGGCTTCTGCGCCGGAGTTGAACAGCACGGAACGCTTCTCGTGGTCACCGGGGGTGAGCTCGGCGAGACGCTCGGCGACCTCGACGTAGCCCTCGTACGGAGCGACCATGAAACAGGTGTGGGTGAAGTGCGCGACCTGATCCTGAACTGCGGACACGACGGCCGGGTTGGAAGCACCGACGCTGGTCACCGCGATACCGGCACCGAGGTCGATCAGCGAGTTGCCGTCGACGTCGACGATGACTCCGCCGTCTGCGTCGGCGACGTAGACCGGGAGGGTGGATGCGACGCCGGCGCCGACGACCTTCTTACGGCGTTCGGCGAGCGCAGCCGAGCGCGGGCCCGGGAACTCCGTGACGATGCGACGCTCCTGCGGAAGCCGGTATTCGATTGCACTCATGTGACCACCCTCTCGGTTGTGTATTGCATTCGAGTATGCGACGCGCGAAGCATCGCAAGCACTGCCGAAATGGATACCCGAAGCTCCAGGGCTACTCCATATCGGCAACGACAGCTAGCCTTGATCAGGTGACGGTTCCGATCTCGTGGCTCTTGCGCCAGAAACACCTCTCGCTGGCTCTGCTCACCGACCGAGCAGCCGCCACCCACCCCGTCACGTTTGCGCAGGCCACAGAGCTGACGGACCCCACCCCGTGGCTTTCCGGCGGCGAATTGGTGCTCACCACCGGGCTGGCACTGGTGGGCGCGGACGCCACCGACTACAGCGAGTACATCGACCGTCTGGCCGCCGCAGAAGTATCGGCTCTGGGTTTCGGGACCGGCCTTTCCCACGAGAGTGTGCCCGCAGACCTGATTGCCGCCGCCCGCAGTCGCGGGCTCCCCCTGCTGGAAGTGCCGTTCACGACCCCGTTCGCGGCGGTCACGCGCGCGGTGATGACCCGTCTGAGCCAGCAGGAATACGAATCGGTACTCCGCGCGGCAGAAGTACAGACACGCATCACCCGCGTTGCGCTGCGCGGAGGCGTGTCTGCCATCGTGCGTGAACTGGCCACGGCCACAAAAACTTCGGTGGCGTTTGTCGGAGATCGGATCACCGCGGTGCATCCGGCAAACCAGAAGTCGTTGATCACCGAGGTTCGCGCGGTCGCGGCGACCACCCGCGATCCCAACGCTCCGGCGTCGATCTCGCAGAGCACACCCGAACGGACGCTGACACTGTCCCCCGTCGGCGTCACCGACAGCTGGCACGGCTACCTCGCAATGGCGGGCGCCGGGCCCCTGAGCAATATCGACAGAGTGTTGCTCGGGCATGCGGTCTCGCTGCTCACTCTCGAACTCGAGAAACCGGTTCGACTACGGGCCGAGCGAACTCGACTCAACGCCATGGCTTTCGGGCTCTTACTCGACGGCCGAATCCCCGAGGACGGTGTGCCGTCGTACTTGGACGAAGCGAGCGATACGCACGGCAATGTCCGTGTCGTCCACGTTCGCGGATCCGGACTCGGCCCTGTTCTTCGCGAACTCGACAACGCTCTCGCGCGAGCAGGCCGGCCGTTGTTCGCGCAATCCGAGGACGGTTCGCTGACCGTCCTCCTTCGCGGAACCGACACAATCGACACTGCCAAAACACTACTGGCGCAGCTCTCCCCCACCGAGGCGAAGACGGTGCGGGCCGGAATCAGCACCCCTCACCGTCTTCTGGACGCACCGCGCGCACTCGTCCAGGCCCGCGCCGCGGCCAATCTCACGACGGCCACTGCCCGCATTCTCGAGTTCGACGCTCTGAGTGGTTCGACGATTCTGGCATCCGAGCCTGCCCGTGAGGCACTGATCGCAATGGCTGCGGACACCATCCCGGTGCTGACGGAACACGACCAGGCACACGGGACCGCGCTGGTCGCGTCTTTGCGCGCCTATCTCGAGGCAAACGGCCAATGGGAATCGGCCGCAGCCGAACTCGGTGTTCATCGGCACACCCTCCGAGGTCGCATCGCACGCATCGAGGAACTGCTGCAATGCGACCTCGGACAGGCCAGGGTCAGAGCCGAACTGCTGCTATCGCTACTCGCCTGGGAGGGTCGCTGAACGCTCCGCGGCGTGCACCGAAGCGAAACCGGACGCACCGCGAACGAGTAGTTCGAGTTCGGCGTCGACCGTGCAGAGACGGGCGGTGTCCAGCGCTCCACTGCGGCTCACGCTCGACATCAAAGCCGTGAACCGGCGCACCGCTTGCGGATTGGCGGCGGTCCACAACTCGACGACCTCCGGAATACCTTCTCCGAGCGCTCCGGACACGAGGTCCGCGAAACGCGCCGTCAACCTGGCGTGGACGGCAGCGCTGCCCATGACCTCCCAATGCGAGGCACCGACGGCAACGTCGACGCCCCCGAGAACGTCGCCCAGATCGAGGGTGTCGGAGAGTTCCCGGTAGATCGCAGCCGCAGCCTGAACCGTCGTATTCTCCTGCAGTGCAATGTCTGCCAGGGCGAGCGCTCCGAAAGACGCCTCGATGCGCTCGCTGGCCGACAAACCGTCGGTGAGTTCCCGCACCGGGGCTGCCCACCGATCGATGTCGGCGCGCGGGTTCACGGTGAACCGGCCGGCTGCTCCCGGACGACGCAACACCCAGCTCATCTCGGATTCCAACAACTGCTGCAAGCGATCGAGAGCCTGCAACTGCTCGGTGGCGCGCAGCTCCGAGTTCAAGATCTCGCGCCGAAGTTCCTCGGTGCCGAGCACTTCGCTGACCACTGCGTAGGCCAGAGCCGCTTCCGGACTGTGGACTCCGAGGTGTTCCTCGAGCCGGAACAGCACGCCGGGTCCGACGCGGTTGACCAGTTCGTCGACCACCGAGGTGATGATGATGTCGCGGCCCAACCGATGTGCGCGGACCGCGTCCGGTGCTGCCTCGACGACGGAGAGCGGGAAGTACTGCGGGAGACGATCGGCGAAGATCTGATTGTCCGGGACGGTCGACGCCCCCAATTCCGCCGTCAGCACGTTCTTCGACTGCGCCACCAGCACAGCAAGTTCCGGACGGAGTAGGCCCTGCCCGGCTCGCGCCCTGACCGCCAGCGCCTTGGCGTCCGGCAATGATTCTTCGAGGCGCTTCATCGCACCCGCCGAGACCAGGTTCTCGATCAACCGTTCGTGCTGATCGAGTAGGGCGGGAGCGCGGTGCTCGGCCAGGCTGATCGCGAGGGTCTGATCTTCACTGGCCTCGAGTACCGATGCGGCTACCTCGTCCTGGGCCGCCGCAAGTAGTTCATTGCGCGAGGTCGCGTCCAACTCTGCGAGTGCGATCTTGATGTTGACCTCACGGTCCGAGGTAGCCACGCCGGCCGCGTTGTCGATGAAGTCGGCGTTGATTCGTCCTCCGCCAGCGGCATATTCGATGCGGGCACGCTGGGTGAAACCCAGGTTGCCGCCCTCACCCACCACGGTTGCACGCAACTCGTCAGCGCTGACGCGAACTGCGTCGTTGGACGGATCGGCCGCGTCGACGTTGCTTTCGGTCGACGCCTTCACGTAGGTACCGACGCCGCCATTCCACAACAGGTCCACCGGAGCGCACAGGATCGCTCGGATCAGTTCCTGCGGAGTCAGCTTCTCCTCGGTGATACCGAGGACCTGACGCGCCTCGAGCGGGAGGCGGATCGACTTCGCGCTACGTGGCCAGACGCCACCGCCAGGCGACATCACGGTGCGGTCGAAGTCGTCCCAGGACGAGCGCGGCACGGTGAAGAGGCGAGCGCGTTCGGCAAACGTCGTCTCGGTGTCGGGGTTCGGGTCGATGAAGATGTGGCGGTGATCGAATGCCGCGACCAGACGGATCTTGTGCGAGAGCAACATTCCGTTACCGAACACATCGCCGGACATGTCACCGATGCCCGCGACGGTGAACGGATCGGTGTCGACGTCGAGGTCACGCTCGGCGAAGTGGCGTCGAACCGCTACCCAGGCGCCGCGAGCGGTGATGCCCATCGCCTTGTGGTCGTAGCCGGCCGAACCGCCGGAAGCAAAAGCGTCGCCGAGCCAGAAACCACGTTCGACGGCGATGCCGTTCGCGACGTCGGAGAACCGTGCGGTCCCCTTGTCCGCCGCCACGACGAGGTAGGAGTCTTCACCGTCGTACTCGATTACTTCTGCCGGGTGCACCGCTGCGCCGTCGACGATGTTGTCCACCACGTCCAGCAAGCCGCGGATGAAGGTGCTGTACGACTCCTGCACCTGCGCCGGGGTCGGTGACGACGTGCCCCGAACCACGAACGCACCCTTGGCTCCCGAGGGAACGATCGGCGAATTCTTCACGCTCTGGGTCTTCATCAGACTCAGAGCCTCGGTGCGGAAGTCCTCGTATCGATCCGACCAACGCAGGCCGCCACGGGCGACGGAGGAGCTACGCAGATGCACGCCTTCGACATTGGGTGCGCTGACGTAGATCTCGCGGAAAGGAACTGTCTTCTGCGGGGTGGAGAGCAACTGCGAGTCGATCTTGAACGACGCGTACGGCAGCGGTTCGCCGGCCTCACCGCGCAGGTACCAGTTGGTGCGCAGAGTCGCCTGCAAGAATGAACGCACACCGCGCAAGACGCGATCCTCGTCGAGAGTGTCTGCACCGTCGACTGATTCGTCGATGGCCGCCGCCGCGGTGGCCACGGCCGTCTCACGCGAACCTGCTACTGCGGGATCGAAACGCGCGGTGAAGAGTTCGATTGCCTGCCGTACGAAGAGCGGCTTCGCTGCCAACACTCCGACGATGTAGCTCTCGGACAACCCGATACGAGCCTGAGCGAGGAAACGGCACGCAGCGCGCAGCAACTCTGCGTCGCGCCACGTGATGTCTGCTCGTCCGATCAGACTGGAGAATGCGTCCATACGGGTCTGTCCGGCGATGACGGCTTCGAAGGCGTCCGCCATCTTCTCCAGCGCACTGCCGCCGAAAGTGCTCGGCTCGAAGGTGAAGTAGTGTGCCGAACCCAGAACGGTCGGAAGCGGGCGGTGCGTCGAAACTCGGAGTCCGAGGGACTCGAAGTTCTCACACAGATCGGAGAGGGAGGGCTCTCCGGACGGCCACAGCACCACACAGGTCAGATCGTCACTGTTCAGGGCATCGCTGGTCAAGTCGTCGCCCTGACGGAAGACGAGTCGCTGGCCCGCTGCTGCCAATTCGGCGACCAGTTCGAGCGCCGGGTCACCGGATCGATCACCGCCCGCGGGTCTCGATTCTGCAGCTGCGGTCTTGGTCGCCGATGATGTGCTCGCCATTGAACACCCTCCTGGAAATTATTGGATCCGAACACTTTCCAGTGTTGCGTGGATCACCGGAAAGAGGTCGTGCCCGATAGGAGTACCAACCCCCATCGGGCACGACATTTCGGCAGTTGCGGTGAGCTCAGTCGCCCAACCTGATCGGAGCGAGCTCCTCGAACACGTCGCCGGGTCCGGGATTCTCGGTAGGCGCAGCGCCGCCGAGATGGTTGACGACGCCCCATACCGCGTTGATCGCGGTCTGGATCGCGCCCTCGGCCCAGCCGGCAGTCCACGACACGTCGTCTCCGGCGAGGAAGATTCCCCGATGACGCGGTTCGAGATCATTCTGCACGAAGTGAGAGAACAGGCGCTCCTGGTACCGGTAGTGCCCCGGAAGGTTCGCCTTGAACGCACCCATGAAGTCGCGCTCGGTTTCCCACGACAGCGTCACCGGGCTCGAGATGATGTGGCTGCGGAAGTCCACGCCTGGGTAGATCTCTTCGAGAGAGCGCAGCATGATGTTCATGCGCTCGGTGGCGTCGAGCGCCAGCAGCTTCAGCGAATCGTCCGACCAGGTGTACGACAAGCAGATCAGGCCTGGCTTGCCCTCGCCTTGATCGAGCAGGTAGGTGCCGCGACTCATACGGTCGGTCAGTGTCATCGACACCGAGTCACGGCCGGTCACGGGGTCCTTGTCCTTCCAGAACGGGCGGTCGACGAGAACGAACACCTTGGTCGAACCCATGTAGTGAGTTCGCTCGATCGCAGTCCAGTGGTCGATCGGGAACAGATCGTCGTCACACCTGATGTTGTTCAGCAGCATCCAACTCTGCACTGTCACAACGGCACTCGCATACGTGCGAATGAAACCTTCGGAGTCCGTGACCGTGATGTTGCCGGGCTCGGTACGCCGGAGTTCGGTGACGCGGGGACGCGTCTCGCCGTCGTTGAGCGAAGCGACCGTCGTACCGGCAGGCCAATGCGCCATGTGCTCCGGGGCGCGGTTCCACAACCGCATCGGCAGCTGCTGCGATCCACCGACGATGCCGCGGTGGTCGTCGTCGGCGGCCGTGATGACCACACGAAGGATTTCGAGGATCGAGTTGGGGTAGTCGGTATCCCAACCACCCGTACCGAATCCGACCTGCCCGAACACTTCCCGCATATGGAAGGACTTGAAGTGCTTCGACGCGGCGAGGAATCCGTAGAACGTCTGGTCGTCGTAGCGCACCACGAGGTCGTTCCAGATCCGCTTGATCTCTGCGGTGTCGCGGTCACGAATGGCCTGCTGCAACGGAATCAGATCGGCATGCTCTTCGAGAGTGCGCTGCCAGGCCTGCGCCACCTCGGTGTAGATCGGAGGCAGATCCTCGAGAGTGTGCGCGTAGTGGCTCTCACCCTTGAGATCGATGACCGTGCTCGGCGTGACCTCGGCAAGGGGATTCGGGAACTCCTCGGTCTGCAGACCCAGTTCGTTCAGGTAGTGGAACAACGTCGTCGACGACGGTGGGAAACGCATTGCGCCCATCTCGGCGACAACCCCGGGGTGCCCGTCGAACTCGACCGACCGCATCCGGCCACCGATCTGATCAGCTTCGTAGACAATCGGTTTGAGACCGACCTTGAGCAACTCGTAGGCCGCGATCATGCCGGAGAGTCCACCACCGATCACGGCAACTTCTGTACCCAGTGCCAGATCGGGCACCGAGCCGAGTCCCGCCGGACTGGAAACGTAGTCGTCGTACGGGAACGGAAAATCCGGTCCGAACATCGTGAGGGGCGGCTGCTTGCCGGGTTCCGAGGAACTGTCCGGAGCTACTGGGATGGTCATCTACGGTTCTCCTTGGAGACAGTCGTGACAGAAAGGTCTGGATACAGATCGAGGCGTCGATCGTCGAGATGCGTGTTGAGGGTGCGCGATTGCGAGACGGTGGCGGCGGCGATATCCGCGAAGAGTAATTCCTGGCCGCCCCCGGCCCGCGCCAACTCGGCACCGTCGGGTGCGATGGCGCACGAGAGACCGCAGTAGGTCAGCTCGGTTTCGGCGCCGCAGCGGTTGACGTAGGTGACAAACATCTGACTCTCGTATGCGCGGGCCGGAACCACTTGCTGCGCAATGTGTTCGTACGGAGTCATCAACCCCGTCGGCACGATGAGCCATTCGGTACCGGCGTCGGCATGGGCCCGAACCGCTTCGGGAAATTCCACGTCGTAGCAGATCAACAATCCGCAGCGGATGCCCTCGAAATCGAACCCGACCACCAGGGTCTCACCTGGCCGGAAATGTTCGCGGTCGAGCGTGCCGAACAGGTGTGTCTTGCGGTAGTGCGCAAGCGAAGTGCCGTCGCGGTCCACCACCTGCACGCTGTTGTAGATGTCTCCCCCGTCGAGTTCGGGGTAGCCGTAGACGACGGCGATGCCTGCACTTCGAGCAATCTCGGCGACGGAATCGAAGATCGGGCCGTCGGCCGGTTCCGCGCGCAGCGACACCAGTTCGCCGATGTCGTAGCCGGTTGCGGACATCTCCGGCGTCAGCACGATCTTCGCACCGGATGCCGCAGCCTCGCGGGCAGCGGTGTCGATTGCAGCGAGGTTGAACTCCACCGACGCAAAGGTGTCCGGGGTGGTGAGCGGACCTTGGAACAGGCCAACTCGAACTGAATCGACATGCATGGTGCGCTCCTTCAGGAGTTCCGTGACGCCAATTTTCGACGGTGTGTGTGACGGGGACAACTACCAGCGTGACGGGTGCCGCCAATCATGTCAACTCTTGTTTCCTAAGAATCAACATTCACAGATTCGGGTCTCACGAAGGCGACGCGCGTGGCCCTTCCGGCAATGCCGGATTCAAGACCCACAGAACCTTCGCCAGAGCCGAGCCTTCGGCCTGAAAACTATGGTTGTGCGTCGGCGTGAATGTGAAGGAATCGCCCGCCGCAAGCACGACGTCCTCGGCATCGACGGCCTCACCGTTCGGATCCGTCCGACCGCCCTCGAACGAGACCCGCAAGCCGCCCTCCAGCACGTGCACGAAGTTCACGTCGATCGGCAGACTGTAGAACTCCTGACCACTTCCGCCGCCTGGTTCCAGCTCGCCGAGCAGCACCTGAATTCGACGCTCGTTGGTAGGCGTGAGCAGGTACTCCGTCATCTTTTCGCCGCCGAAGCTGATTTGCGGCATGGCGTCGGCGCGGACTACTTCACCGGCGGACGCATTCTCGAACAGGGATCCGACGGGGATCTCGAGCACCGCGCACACCTTGATCAGGGTCGCCACCGACGCGTTGACGTGATCGCGCTCGAGTTTCGAGAGATACCCCTTGGTCACACCACAGGCCTCGGCCAGGTCGTCGAGGGTCAACCGCTTCGACTGACGTGCCGCCTTGAGCCTCGCCCCGATGCGCGGTCCGACCGGCTCGACCGCTTCCTTCGCCTTGGCCACTGAACCCACTCCTTCACGACCGCCGTGTCCCTTTCAGGAAACAGGGGTTGACAACCGAGCCTCTTGAAGAAACCATACTTGCTCAGAGAGCTACATCACTGAAGGGCGCCCGGTGTGCGCCGAATCGAGAGCAGGGACCTCTGCACATGGCTACCAACAACCCCGGATCGTTCATCGGACCCGTCGACGCCACGCGCGTCCCCCGCTACGCCGAGCCGACCACTTTTGCGCGTCTGCCGCGCCTCGACGAGGTCTCGCGCGCCGACGTGACAATCCTCGGCATCCCCTTCGATTCGGGTGTCAGCTACCGACCCGGCGCTCGGTTCGGTCCGGGGCACATCCGCGCTGCGTCGAAGCTGCTGCGTCCGTACAACCCCGCGCTCAAGGTCTCGCCCTTCGCCAACCAGCAGGTAGCCGATTTCGGCGACATCGGCGTCAACCCCTTCGACATTCAGGAAGCTCTCACGACGGTTCAGTCCGCCGTCACCGACCTGCGCGCCGACGGTTCCTCCGTGCTCACGCTCGGCGGCGACCACACCATCGCACTTCCAATCCTGCGTTCACTGGCCCGCGATCACGGCCCGATCGCCGTCCTGCACTTCGACGCTCACCTCGACACCTGGGACACCTACTTCGGTCAGCCTTTCACCCACGGCACCCCCTTCCGCCGCGCCAGCGAAGAAGGCCTGATCGACATGGAGCGTTCCCAGCACATCGGTATCCGTGGACCGCTCTACAGCGAGAAAGACCTCGAAGACGACCGCGTCCTCGGCTTCCAGGTGATCCGCAGTGACGACTACGAGGTCGACGGCGTCGCCAGCATCGTCGAGCGCATGCGTAAGCGCCTCGACGGTGGCCCGGTGTACGTCTCCGTCGACATCGACGTGCTCGATCCCGCCCACGCTCCGGGTACTGGAACACCCGAAGCGGGCGGCATGACCTCTCGCGAATTGTTGAACACACTGCGCGGGTTGGTGGGACTCAACGTGGTCGGCGCCGACATCGTCGAGGTAGCGCCGGCGTACGACCACGCCGAGATCACCGGTATCGCAGCGGCTCACGTCGCTTACGAGTTGCTGTCGGTGCTCGCACTCAATCGCTGAAGCAGCACAACGGTATCCGTCGTGTGATGCATCTCGGGGTTCGCGGGAAGATCACGTTCCCGCGACTCCGAGACCAACACCTTCCAACCATCGGTGAACAGCGACTCCACGTATTCGGGTGTATGGAGCATGGCCCGATGATGCTCGGTCGGCGACTCGTGTGGCGAGTGGCCCACGATCAGCAAATGCCCGCCGGGCGCGACCAGATCTCCGAGAGCACGGAACAATTCCCCGCGCGCGGGTTCGAGCATGTGGAAGAACTGCGCGGACACCAGATCGAACGATCGACCCTGCGGATCCCACTTCGTCAGGTCGGCTTCCAGCCATTCGATGTCGACGCCCTCGCCCTCGACGTGAGCCTGGGCGCGACTGAGCGCAACCGACGATATGTCGGTGCCTGTGACCTTCCACCCGCGACGTGCCAACCACAAAGCGTCGGCGCCTTCGCCGCAACCGACGTCGAGTGCAGTGCCCGGTTCGAGGTCGGAGGCTTCGGCAATCAACTGTGGGTTGGGATTTCCGCTCCAGCGCGCGGGACGTTCCTCGTACAGCGAGTTCCAGAACTGTGCGTCCGCCTTGGCGTACGGATTCTCGGTGGTTTCAGAGTTTTCGTGGTGATTGTGGTGTTCGTGGCTCATGCACCCAGGATGAACGACCTTCCACAACTCACGCAACCATCTTTGCCGAAACAGCAACTTCTCCATTTCGACGCTCTGCTAACGTCACGCTTCGTGGCAGGTGGATTTCCCGTGTTTCGTCTCTACTGCAACTCAGAGGGCTCACACGTTTTGTGTTGTGCGCATTTCCCCGAGTTCAGCGGTTCGAACGCGGACGAAGAGTTCACCACTCAGCAGAGTTTCGACCGCGCAGTCGAGAAGATGCTGCGCGAGGCGTCCTTCGAACCGACAACCCTGACGTTGGTGGGCGAGCAACAGGGATATCCAGTCGGAGCCCACCTGTTCGATGCGACGGTTCCGCGAACCGGCAGCGTCTCCTTTGCCTTTCAAGAAGCCGGACCGCCGTGGATCGTTCTCGGCCTCGATGTTTCTTCTGAAAAATTCTGGTCCGAGATCGACGAAGACGAAGATCTCCTCGCCCTCGGCCCGATCTCTCCGTTGACGTCGGTCCCTGCCGTTGTACTCACTACAACCGGGTGGCCACAGCGAAATGACCTCGACTCGCTTTGAGCCAGACTGGTTCATCACCCCGGTTCTCGTGAAATCGGACAAAAATCCACCCCTTTTTCGTGAAGATCGACCGAGATGCCCGTCACGTCCTACGCCAAGATTTAGCGGTCACACTCGACCGCGCCCTCTCGAACTTCGCTCGGGCCCTGGCTCCTTCACGGAGGCACAATGAAACACCGCTCTTATCCGGCACTTGCAACGGCCGCGGGGCTCGCACTCGTGTTGTCGGCTTGCAGCTCGGGAGGCACGTCCTCGGGCTCCGACGGCGGTGAACCTCTGACAGACGGAACCTTCCGTTATGCGTTGCAAGCCGATCCGGGTGCACTCAACCCGATCATGTCCGGCTCCGCGGCAACCGCTGACATCTCGAGGCTGGCCTACGACTCCCTGGTCTACCAGGATCCGGACACCAGTGAATTCAAACCGTGGTTGGCAGAGAAATGGGAAGAGACGCCGACCTCCGCATCCTTCACCATCCGCGAGGGAGTGACCTGTACCGACGGGTCGACGCTGAACGCGCAGACCGTCGCGAACAACATCAACTTCGTGGCCGATCCGGCCAACGGTTCACAACAACGCGGCACTACGGTCCCCGTAGGCGCTTCGGCCACTGCCGATCCCGCGACCCGCACCATCACGGTCACCACTCCGGCGCCGAGCCCCTTCCTCCTCCTCACGGTCAGTCGCCTCCCGATCATGTGCGACGCCGGACTCGCGGACCCGACCGCCTCGAACAAGAAGTCTCTCGGTTCCGGGATGTTCGAAGTCACCGAAGTCGCCGCCAACGACCACTACACGTTCGAGCGTCGTGACGGCTACAACTGGGGCCCCGACGACACCACCTCCGACACACCAGGTGTCCCCAAGACCGTCATCGCTGTCATGGCACCCAATGTCAGCACCGCCGCAAACCAGCTTCTCTCCGGCGAACTCAACGCATCTCCGATCGCCGGTCCGGACAAGGACCGGATCGAAGCCGCCAATTTCGCCTCGATCAATCGCCCGATGCCGTCCGGTCAGATGTACTTCAACCAGATCGCGAACAATCCCACCAGCGATCCCGCCGTTCGCAAAGCACTCATCCAGGGAGTCAATCTCGACGATCTGGCAGAAGTTATCACTGCCGGCCAGGGCACCCGCGCAACAAGTCTCGTCGGTGTAGAGCCCCGCGCCTGCGTGTACGACTCCGTCACCGGCAACATTCCGGACTACGACGTCAGCGCAGCGAAGGCAACCTTGGACGCGGCCGGCTGGACCGCCGGGTCGGACGGAAAACGAAGCAAAGACGGAAACCCGTTGACACTCCGCCTCTTCTACGCAGGAGGCGAAGAGGCTCGCAGCGCAGCAGCCGAACTCGCTCAATCTGCATGGTCGGATCTCGGCGCAAACGTCGAGGTAACGGGAGCCGACCAGACCAAAGTTGTCGACGTCATGCTCAGCGGTAAAGACAACAATCAGTGGGACATCGCATGGATCCAGATCAACAATTCGATTCCCAGCGGGTTCACCCCGTTCTTCACCGGACCTGCTCCGGCAGCCGGTAAGAATTTCTCTTCGATCAACAACCCCGCCTACGAAGCAGCGGTGGCCAAGGCTTCCGGGTTGACCGGCGACGCAGCGTGCGCAGAGTGGGCAGACGCCGAGTCGCAGATCACCAAGACGGTGTCCGCGGTGCCGTTCGCGAATACGAACATGAGCTTCTACTTCAACAAGGCCGGGCTCGCATTCGGTAAGTCCTTCATCGGGTCTGCACTGCGTCTCTACCAGTAGTCCGATCGATCGAAACCCCTGTGGCAACGAGATATGTCAGATCAGTGCGATCTGACGTATCTCGTTGCCACACCTATCGTCTCGTTGTCCAGCTCGACGTAGGTCAGCTGAGGAATCGTGGACGCAAGTTCCGTGAAAGACCACTTCGCAACATTCTCGAATGACGGACGGAAATCGAAAATCTCCGGCCAGACACCGCTCGCCAATCGCTCGGCGCACCGATCGACGGACTCGTCCAGAGCGTCCGTGTCGACAAACCATCCACGTTCGCCGAGTTGGTCGTCCTCGAACGAGAACCCGACTCGCATCGTCACGCGAAATCCCTCGGCAGGCATCAGCGGCGGCAAATTCTTTGCGTCCCGCACGGGTGCCGGAAGCCCTTGCCTCACAGCGAATGTACGACGGATCTCGATGCTGAACATGACGACCACGGTATCAATGTTCGTCGAGCACAGTTCTACGAGCGAACGAGCCTCGCAATCGCATCGGTCGCTTCCTTCACCTTTGCCTCCGCCTCGGGACCACCGTCAACGGCAGCTTTGACGACGCAGTGGCTGATGTGGTCCTCGAGCAGCCCCATGGCCACCGCGTGGAGAGCCTTGGTCATCGCCGAAACCTGCGTGAGAATGTCGATGCAGTACTTGTCCTCGTCGACCATGCGCTGCAGGCCGCGGGCTTGACCCTCGATGCGACGCAGGCGCCCTAGGTAGTCGTCCTTGGCGGTGATGTAGCCGTGGGAATCACCCGTGCAGCACACATCGCCGGTCGTATCATTGCCCGGGGCACTGCTTGGAGCGTTGCCCACTTCTGTCGCTTCCGACATTCGATGTCCTCCTGTTCGTCAACGCGTGACTTCGCAACAATTCTCGTTACCGGGGCGATGTGCGGATACTCTTCGACTTCCGTTGTCTTGCAGAGCAATCACTGCGCACATCGCCACGCATTTCGCTACTGCACGAACAGATGGGTGCATGGTGATCGCCCATGCCCGTTTTCCCGTTGCTGCGAAACTCATTCGGTCTCAGTGCCCGTGGTGCGAGTGGCTCGAGTGTTCGGCCCCAGGCGTGGTCGCATTGTCGGCCGTCAGAGTGAATTCCGCCGTACGCACCACTTCGCCATGTTTGAAGTCCAGGAACAACCGGTAGTCCTCAGCGCTCGGCATGTTGGCGTAGAAGGTGATTGCCGGTCCAGCCGGCGTGACACCGTCACCCGGATGACCATCCGGATGCACATGGAGATAGGCGAGGTCGGAGGCACGCAACGCGACCAGATGCCCGTACGCGGCAAGGTAGGGCTGCAAGTCTGTGACTGGGATTCCGTCACGACTGACCGAGAGCGTGAGCTTCGATGTCTGGCCGGCATGGGCCGCGCCTTCGAGAGAGACGGTATAGCCGTCGACCGTCGTGACGGCAGCAGCGGCGGGCAACGGCCGAGGATCATAGGACCCGGCGACGCGTACATCCGCACTCAGCGTCATTCCGTCACCCCCGTCCGGGGTGAAGTCAGCGAAGACTCGGTAGTCTCCCGCGTGATCGAAATCGACTGACACACGCCAGTTTCCGTTCTCGTCTAATTCGGGATGCACGTGTTGGAATCCGGTCAGGTCCAGACCGACCACGATCAGATGCAACTGCTTGTCGTGGGTGTCGGTGTACCTGGTCAACGGAGTTCCAACCGAATCCAGGATCCGGAACTGCAAGGGGACATGGCTGCCGACGGCCGCCTCCGACGTTGCCAATTCCAGTGTGTAGCCGTTGCCGCTGAACATCTTGCCCTCCAAAGTTTGGGTCGGCAGCACTTCCGTTGCCGTCTGCGTCGGGTTCGACACTCCTTGAATTCGAACCTGTTGCAATTTGTACCATACCCCCCTAGGGTATGCAACGAACTACTCGAACACCATGAATTCACTCGAAGGAGATCCGATGCGCATCTACGCAGAGCGCCGGCCGAATGAGTTCCAAGAACAGCATTTCCCCGCGCACCTCAACGAAGCGCTGCGCCGATGTCGCCCAGGCTCGCTTTCGACACCCCCTGACCACACGAGCATCACCTATACCCCGTAGAGGTAAGGAACTCAGAATGTCCACACAACCGAAATCCACCCGTAAGTGGTGGGCGTTGGCGTTGATCGCCGCCGCTCAGTTCATGGTCATCATGGACACCTCGATCATCGGTGTCGCTCTCCCCCAGATGCAGAGCGATCTCGGCTTTTCCCAGGAAGGCCTGACCTGGGTCTTCAATGCGTACGTCATCGCATTCGGCGGGCTACTCCTCCTCGGCGGCCGCCTGTCCGACCTGTTCGGCGCCCGCAGAGTGTTCTCCGCTGGTTGGCTGATCCTGCTGATCGGTTCCGTTGTCGCCGGTGCCGCCGGTAACGTTGCCGTCGAACTTGCGGGCCGCGCCGTTCAGGGTGCCGGTGCCGCACTCATCGCACCATCGGCGCTCACCTTGCTGATGATGCTGTTCGGCAGCACGCAGAAAGAGATGACCAAGGCGCTGTCCATCTACGGCGCTGCCGCCCCGGCAGGCGGTACGGCCGGAGTGTTCCTCGGCGGCGTCATCACCGAATACACCAGCTGGCCTTGGGTGTTTTACCTCAACATTCCCATCGCCGTCATCGCGCTGATCGCTACTCCCCTCCTGATGCCGAACGCACCGGCACGTACCGGGTCGATCGACTTCCTCGGCGCACTCGCTGTCACCGCAGGTCTTGCTGTCGGAGTCTTCGGCATCGTCAGAGCACCTGATGTCGGATGGGGATCCGGGCAGACGTGGCTGGCGCTCGCCGTTTCGGCCGCTCTGTTGGGTGCATTCGTGTTGATCCAGTCCAAGCGTCGGGAACCTCTGGTGCGTCTGGGAATCTTCAAGGCGCCCAACCTCGGTGCCGCGAACATCGCTCAGCTCGTCCTCGGCGCTGCCTGGATACCGATGTGGTTCTTCCTGAACCTGTACCTGCAGCAAGTGCTCGGATACAGCGCCTTCCCGGCCGGTGCGGCGCTGCTGCCGATGACGATCTTCGTCATGCTCGGCATGGTCGTCGTGGCACCACGGGCCATGGCACGCTTCGGTGCAAAAGCGATGATCGTGACCGGATTGCTGGTACTGGGAATCGGTTTGGGTTGGATGTCGTTGATCCGGCCCACCGGCAACTTCTGGGTCGACGTACTGCCGGCGTCGCTCGTGGCTGCGGCAGGTATGACGCTGGCGTTCATTCCCTCACTCGGTACGGCGATTTCGGCTGCACGCCCGGAAGAGGGCGGATTGGCTTCCGGCATCGTCAACGTCAGCTACCAGGTCGGCTCGGCTGTCGGCCTCGCGGTGATGACCGCGATCGCAGCAGTGTTCGGCGCTGATCAACTCGGTGACCTGACGGAGTTGACGAACGGTTTCTCCGCCGTGTTCCTGGGAGCAGCCGCCATCGCAGTGGTGGGCGCAGCAATCACCGCGGTCGTGATGCGGTCGACCAAGGTCGACGATCCTCGAACCGTTCAATCCACCGTCAATTCTTGACCAACTCCGGTGGTGGGTTCGGCCGGCTGTCACCAGCCGAACCCACCACCGGCGGAACCACTTAGGACTCGTTATGTCGCGCCTTGCATCTCTCACACCCGCCACCGCTGTCGGTGCATCTAAAGACCTTCTCGCCGAACTCGTCAACCGTCATGGACAGGTCGGTGACATGGTCGCGGCGATGGCTCATTCGCCCGCCGTACTGGGTGGCTATCTGCAACTCAGCCGGGCAATGAAGCGAGCGAAACTGAGCCGCAAGATCACCGAGCGAATCTCGATCGCCGTGCAGGTCCAGCAAGGTTGCGCTGTTTGCCTCGAAGCCCACGTTGCCGCCGCGCACGCCAACGGCGTCGAGGCGGACGAGATCGAGCGTGCCCGCGCGGGCACGTCCGCCGATCCTGCCATCGCGGCAATGATCGACCTCGGACTTCGCGTCTATCGGGAGCCTGCCTCGATTTCAGACGAACACATCGCTGGCCTTCGAGCGCACGGCTACGGTGATCGCGAGATCGCTGACGTCGTCGGAATCGTCGCCCTCAATGTCCTGACCGGAGCTTTCAATCTTGTCGCGGGAGTGAAACCAGATGAACCGGACCGCTAGGACCGCACCGGAACGGAACAGCATGCGTCTGTTCTTGATTCGCGACTATCGCCTGCTCTTCAGCGCCCAGATCATCGCGCTGTTCGGCACCGGATTGGCGACGGTTGCGCTGGGTCTACTCGCCTACGAACTCGCTGGGCCGAGCGCCGGAGCTGTGCTGGCCACCGCGCTGACGATCAAGATGTCCCTGTACGTCGTGATCGCTCCACTCGCGGCGGCGTACGTCGACCGGTTGCCGAGACGGGCTTTCCTCGTTGCCCTCGACGCCCTTCGTGCAGCGGTCGTGATCGCATTGCCCTTCGTCAGCGAGATCTGGCACATCTACGTGCTGGTAGGCGTTCTCCAAGCTGCGTCGGCAGCGTTCACTCCCACGTTCCAAGCGGTCATTCCTGACATCGTGACCGACGAGGCCGATTTCACCCGCGCACTGTCGGCATCGCAGGTCGCTTACACTATGGAAAGCCTGCTCAGCCCTGTTCTTGCCGCAGTCGCACTGTCCTTCATGACATTCAACCTGTTGTTCGTCGCCACCTCCGTGGGCTTTGCGGTCTCGGCACTGCTCGTGCTGGCCACCCGAATCCCCAACGCTCGCCGGAGTACTCACCGCAAGGCGTGGGATCGGATCGCGTCGGGGGTGCGAATCTTCGTGACCACACCGCGACTGCGCGGCATCATGGCACTCAATCTCGTGGTGGCAGCAGCCGGTTCGATCGTCGTGGTCAACACCGTCAACTACGTCCGCGACGAGCTCGGTGGAACCCAATCCGACGTGGCGTGGATGCTTGCCGCGTCAGGCACCGGCACGTTGGTGACCGCGCTGCTTCTTCCACGCGTTCTCGACAGAACCGCTGAACGCACTGTGATGACAGCAGGTTCCGTTGTCCTGGTCGTCAGTGCCAGCGCGGCAGCCGCCCTCGCCGTGGCCGGTGTATTCACGTGGATGCTCACTGCCGCAGTGTGGGCACTCGTCGGCGCCGGGATGGCCATGATCGTCACGCCGACCGGAAAAGTACTTCGGCGCTCCGTCGAGCCCGCAGGTATACCGGAGGTATTCGCAGCCCAGTTCTCCCTGTCGCACCTTGCCTGGCTTGTCACCTATCCGATCGCCGGATGGGTTGGTTCGAGCGCGGGATTTGCGGTCACCTGGAGCATCCTTGCAGCGCTTGCCGCAGTGGGAGCCGTTGCAGGATTTGCACTTTGGCCTCGGGAGACAGTTGCTGAATTGCCCGGACAAGCGACGTACGAAACCACGCGAGGCGAATGCACCTTGGCGGCCACCCAGTGCGCGTGCGCTCGCACCGTCTGATGTCGACGGTCTGCCCGAACCCCGATTGGGCCTCAACGAAAGTGGTGGTGCAGCCATCGCCTGCACCACCACTTTTCGCTCAGCTCACGTCAGCGTACTTCCGCGGATTTGCGTCGAATCGAGGACCACAACCCTTGCAGCAAAACCAGTACCGATTACCTTCGTAGTCACGGAACAGGCCTTCCGCTTCGGCACGCGCCTTTTCGATCACACTGCCGGGCATGACCCGACATTCGACGAGTTCACTGCTGCCAGAGTTGAGTAGGTCTTTCCCACCGGTCGGCATCGCCGTACCGACAGTGCCTACAGCGCCATTGGCGTCGGCCTTCGGGGTATTTCCACAGCCACAACTACTCATTGGGATTCCTGTTCTTTTGCTGGACGGATGTGGCCCGGAAAGCGAGCCCGACACAACCACCAATATACCCCCTATAGGTATACTGAAGATAACTTGAAGGTCTGCGCGTACAGCACCTCGACACATAAACCATTGCAGGAGAACGAATAATGCGTCCTCAGCCTCGGATCACCTGCAGCATCATGACACAAGAAGCATCATACCTACTGGGGGTATAGGGTAGGTCTGGCATCGACCATCCATGTCCGCGAGGTCGTCGACGAAGAGGCGCAATGAAGAACTGGAAAGCAATCGGCAGCAGCCGATTCGCCGTAGTTGGAGCTTTGCTGTTGGTCGGCGCGCTCTGGGGAAGCTCGTTCCCCCTCGTTGCTGTGGCAGCACCAACACTCGGCGCCGTCGGCACGACGCACGGCCGCTTCATTGTTGCAGCGCTGGTTCTCGCACTGATAACGGCTTCCAGCAGATCGACCTGGCGCGCGGTCGGTCACCGGTTTCCTGCATTCCTACTGCTGGCAGCCCTCAACGTCGCTGGGCCCCTGACGCTTGTCGCAACTGCGATCGTCGGCCTCAACTCGTCGACGGCGTCGATCCTGAATGCCACGACGCCGATGTTCACCGTATTCGTCGCCGCTTTCTGGCTTCGACAAAAGATCACCTGGCGAAAACTCTCGGGGGTCGCGATCGGCATCGTCGGCGTCTCGGTGCTCGTCGGTGGAATTCCTTCAGCGATCGACAGTCGCGCAATGCTGGCCATTGGCGCATCTTTGACCGCGGCGCTGCTGTACGCAGTCGGAGGTGTTTACGCACGAAAGTCGTTCCAGGACACTCCACCGATGACACTGGCCCTCGGACAACAACTTGCCGCGGTTGCCCTATTGGTTCCCGTGTCCGCCGTCGCTCCCCCACCGGGGCCCATAACCGTCGGTCCACTCATCGCCGTGGCGGCCCTGGGGCTGGGGGCTACCGCCGGTGGCTACCTGGTCTACTTCTGGATAATTCGTCAGGCGGGTCCAGTCGCGGCATCGGCCGTCACTCTTCTCGTTCCGATTTCGGCATCAGCCATCGGAGTGCTGTGGTTGAACGAGCCTGTCACCTTCGCGCTCGTTGGCGGTCTTGTCATCATTCTTGCCGGAGTGGGCTTGCTCCTGGATCTTCCGCCGACGCGAGATCCATTGCGCAGGGTTGCCCCGGGGCGGGCGGCTAGCGCGGACAAACGGCCGGTCAGCGGCTGATCGGAGCCGTCCAAAGTCCGACCAGCGCGTCGACGAGGTCGGTCGTGAAGTCCTCCCATGACGTGACCGCTTCCGGCCCCTCTTCGGCAAGCGTGCGCTCACGTTCGGCGAACATGTGCACGATCGCATTGCGTCCGATGTCCGCGCGGGCGCGTCGAACACTCATCGGCATGTCGGCCAGACAGTCAGAGAGTCCCCGAAGCGTCTCCTGCAGGGTGGGCGAGGCCAATACCTCGCCGTAGACGATTTTCCGCAGGACCGGGTCGGTGAGAATCTGTGCACTGAACCGCGCGTACCAAGTCGGGCCACCCATTTCGGCGTAGTGATCGGTCGACGCCCGAACCAGACACGAAATCCAGTCACGAACGTTTGTGGACCCTTCGATCTCACACAGCAGTTCGCCACGCTTCTTCTCGACCTGCTGGGAATGCTTGTTCACGATCGCGCGGACCAGATCGGTCTTGGTCCCGAAGTGGTATCCGACGGCTGCATTGTTGCCCTGACCTGCCGCTTCACTCACCTGGCGGTTCGAAACCGCGAAGACTCCGTGCTCGGCGAACAGCTGCTCGGCGACGGCGAGAATGCGGTCTCGGGTTGCAGCAGAGCGCGCGGAATTTGCGGCGCCGCCGACGTCGGCCGACGCGTCCTCAGTCCTCGTAATCATGGACACCATCATCCTCGACCATCCGAAGCTGCTCGGCACCGGAGATATTCGTCACGATCGGAGGCGCACCCTTCCGTTAAGTCAGTCACTTGATTTAACTTTAGTTCAATCAACTGACTTAAACCATTATTCGTTCTTCCTCCGATGGAGTTACCGCAATGTCGTCAACCACTTCTCCACCACCGACAACGCCGCCACAGACAACGAAGTCGCCAGCCACCACCGCAGTGGTGGCTGTTCTGGCGTTTTCCGGCATCGTCGTCTCGCTCATGCAGACGCTGGTCATCCCGATCATCCCGCATCTGCCCGAGTACCTGAACGCGCCGGCGTCCGATACCGCGTGGGCTGTGACCGCCACGCTGCTCGCCGCCGCCGTCGCCGTCCCGACCATGGGCCGCTTGGGCGACATGTTCGGCAAACGCCGTCTGCTCCTGATCAGCATGGCGCTGTTGGTCACCGGTTCGGTGGTCGGAGCCCTCAGTTCGAGCGTTATCCCCCTCGTTGCCGGCCGAATCCTGCAAGGCCTTGCTGCCGGCGTCATTCCGCTGGGTATCAGTGTGATGCGCGATGTACTTCCGCCCAAGAAGCTCGCCGGCGCTGTTGCGATGATGAGCGCTTCGCTGGGAGTCGGTGGCGCTCTGGGGCTTCCGATCGCGGCTTTGATCGCCGAGTACGCCGACTGGCACGTCCTGTTCTGGGCGTCAGCCGTGCTCGGCGCGCTTGCGGCCGTTCTTGTTGTCGTCCTGGTCCCCGAATCGGCGGTTCGCACAGGAGGCACGTTCGATTTCGGCGGGGCAATCTCACTCTCAGCCGCCCTCATCGCTCTGCTACTCGCAATTTCCAAGGGTGGCGACTGGGGTTGGACGAGCACGCTCACGCTTTCCCTGTTCGGCGCCGCGATCCTGATATTCGGATTCTGGGCATGGTGGGAACTACGCACCCCCAAGCCGCTGGTGGATCTACGCGTATCCATCCGCCGCCAGGTGCTCTTCACCAACCTCGCATCCATCGTGTTCGGATTCGCGATGTTCGCCGCCAGCATGGTCTTTCCCCAGGTAGTCCAGCTGCCTGAAATCACTGGTTACGGCCTCGGCGGTTCGATGCTCACCGCAGGTCTGGTCATGGCTCCCTCCGGCATCATCATGATGCTGATCTCTCCGCTGTCCTCACGCATCACCAATTCGCACGGCCCCAAAGTGACGCTCATGCTCGGCGCCATTGTGGTCGCAATCGGTTACGGCATCGGCATTTTCGCCATGCACTCGATTTGGGAACTGATCGTGATCGCAGTAATCATCGGCGCCGGTACCGGTATGGCTTACGGCGCAATGCCCGCTCTCATCATGGGGGCTGTTCCTCCGTCCGAGACCGGAGCGGCCAACAGCTTCAACACTCTGATGCGCTCCCTCGGTACATCATTCGCCAGCGCCATCGCGGGTGTCGTCATCGCCCAGATGACCATGTCCGTCGGTGGGGCAACGCTGCCGTCGGAGAACGCTTTCCGCGTCGTCATGGCCCTCGCTGCCGGATCCGCCGTCATCGCACTCGTCCTGGCCGGTTTCCTCCCTCGGTTCGACGGCTCCAACTCCCGCAAGGAGATTGGTAGCCAGCACACCGATACGTCCCCGACCACGTCGAAGGAATCCGTCCCGACGCACTGAGCAAGTGCGCAACACACACAGCACGGCCCCGGCGGAGTCCAACTCCGCCGGGGCCGACGCGTTTCACACATTTTGCGGTTGATACACCTGCAGACGACCGTTTCGTGACATGCTCCGTTGAGATGGGTGCTCGTTCGATACTCGGGGAAAGGATGCCGCGATCGCCGCTCCTCGTGCTGACGTCGCCCTTGCCGTCGCCGCTGCTGCCGTCCTGGGCATAGGCGTCGGTGTTCTTCTTGCCGATGTCGTCGCCGGCCTGGCTGCAGGTGCCGGTGCTGCAGTGGTATTTCGGTTTGCACTTCGGATGATCAATACCCGAAAGTGAGCGTTTGCCGAGGGTCCTACTTCAGGACACGGATCGCCGAGCCCGGAAGGATTCCGCTCGACGGCGGGTAGATCGACGTTGCGCCGTTGAAGAACATGTGAGCGGGAGTCGTGGATACCGGCAGCAGGTCGATGTCGTTGAACAACGCGCGCTCACTTTCCTCCCAGACCTTGCAGGACTCGTCACCGGGAAGAAGCGAAGCCTCAGTGGACAATTCGATGTACTTCTTGTTGTCGAGGGAAGCGAAGTTCACTCCTTCAGGTTTGGGCGGGCCGGTGAAGTACTTCGCAAAGATGCTCGGCGTATCACTCCCCAGCGTCAAACCGATGGAAACGTCCCACGACGACAGGTCGGTGGTGCTGAATGTGTTGGCAATGACGAAACTGTAGTCGCCGCCGGTCAGTTTCACCTTCGCGCCCAGTCCTTCCCACTGTGTTGCTACGTATTCCGCGGCGGCAGAGTTTGTATCGCGTGAGTTGTTGAAAATTACGTTGAGGGCAAGCGGTCGACCGTCCTTCGTCAGGAGGCCGTCGGGACCCGCCTTCCAACCTGCGTCGGACAGCGTTTTCTTTGCTGCATCGACGTCGAAATCGGGGATCGTCCCTTCGACACTGTTGTAGTCGCAGGCAAGGGGTTCCGAAACCGCGAGGGCGCGTGCACGGGTTCCTTTACCGCCGGTGGTGATCTCGGTGTAGTCGTCCAGGTCTACTGCCTGCACAAGGGCCTGCCGTACAGCACGGTCTGCCGTGGGTAGGGCCGCGAAATGATTGAAGATGAACTCGCCGGACAACGTGGTGTAGGTCTTCGAATCCAGACCCGCTGCCAAGACTCGTTCCTCGTCCGAACCTGTCACCGCCGCGGCATTCACTCCACCGGTGAGAACAAGATTCGCCGTCGTACTCGGATCGGTGACAATCTTGATCGTCACTGTCTTCGGCACCCCGAGAGTGTCGGAAGTGGTCTCACCGTTCGGACTCCAGGTGTAACCGTCGCGGCGTTCCATCGTGATGTGATCGTTGGGAACAACTTCGGTGACCTTGAACAGACCCGTTCCGTTACTACTCGAACGGATACTGGCCGGGTCTTCGAGCGTCGCAGCGCACGGAAGCCGCATCGAGCCTATTCGGGAGAGCAAGAAGGGTGCAGGTTCGGCTGTAGTGACCGTCAGTTCGTCACCGTTCGCGGACGCGACCGTCGACGACGGCACGGTGGATCCTCGTAGCGGTGAAGCGTTTTCAGGGTCCATGACCCAGTTGATGTCATCGGCTGCGGTCTGTGCGGTGAAGGAAGTGCCGTCGGCACAAGTGACGCCCTTCTTGAGCACGAACTTCAGCGTGTTTCCTTCTTCACGCCAACTCTCCGCCAGATACGGACGCACCGTGCGGGTTTGCGCATCGATGTCGATCAACGAATCGTACGAGTACGCGTTCACGATCTGAGTCGACGTAAGGTTGGTGATCAGAGGGTGCAGATTTCCGGGATCGGCGTTGATGACAGTCGTGAAACTGCCGTCCTTTGCATACTCACCGACCGAACCTTCGGGACTGGATGCGCCGCCACACCCGGCCAGAGTGAATACGCCAACGCTGATAACTGCTGTCGCGGAGACAGAACGGGCTTTCATACGAGCCGCCATCTACTAGGAGTTGCCATGGCGACAATCGTGCGGGACTGACGTGGTCTGTATCTCGTTGAAGTTCCCCATACAGTCGGCCGTACTCTGTTCGATTGTCACTATCGACCGGGCAATCGCAGGCGCTAAGTGCGACGCCATCGTTGACGACTAAGTACGACGCTGCCGTTGACGGTGATTCGCGACGTTGATTCGGTTGCCGCACAACGCCGGCATGCAGTAGCGGCGTCGCCCTCCCCGGCTTGTATCGACAAACACCCCGTTGCACGTCGGCGACGCGCATGGGCGGAATCGTTCGTACCCCAATGTGCGCAGAGTCCCCAGCAACGAGTAGCCGATCAATAATGTTAGTTCGCCCGTGAGATCGATTCTTCTGTCCGGTAACGCATTCCATCGATAGTCGAACTGGGCATCAGGCACGAGTCGAACGTGATGCGGGACAGTCTGCAGGAGTTGATCAGTGCGATCAACGAGCTCATCAGAAGTCGGAGCATCGAGAATCGAACGAATCGCCTCTCTGAGTGCCTGCACGTCGGCAAGTTCACCGCCGGTAAGCCGACGCCCGTTGCGGAGCGCATCCGGCGAGAGTCCATGTTCATCCAGTAGATCGTGAAGCGCCTGAGGATCACGCAACGCGTCGCCTGCCTCCACCCACACGCGGGGCGAGGTGTTGACCAGGTCGGTCGCGAACGACGCACCGACGACGTAATCGTCTAAAACTACTTGCATCCCTTACCGTCCTGCCTTACCGTAATTGAATAACCCAACTTTACACCTTACGGAGGCGGCGGGATGAAACATTGCGCAGACCACAGACTGCCCGAGATACTCCGAGACACTCATCACCGATTGCGCCGCGCCGGCACCGTGGCATCGGAGACGCCTGTCGTCGCTGCCGATCTCTACTGGTCGATCGGCGCACTCGCCCAGTGCCTGACCGCGATGGACGAGGTCATTTCACAACTTGGAATCAATGCCCGAAAGCAGTTGCGAGCTGGAAAGTTCGACGTCCAGAGCGGACCGTTCGAAGGAGAGCCCGACGCCGCCTTACTCACCGCAGTTCTTGCGCTCGCCAGAGCATCGAGTAGTTGCGAACCGGTTCAGGCGGCAATCGGCAACGCTCAGATCGCGGTGAGCGATCTCGTCGTCGCGAGGACTACCAGCGCCTGAGACTCGGGCGGGCCACCCGCTCCCAGTAGAGACTGTATGGTTGGTTTTCGGCATCCGCCGAGAGCGTCGAACAGCAGGGACCGGGTTTTCACTGTGAGTACAGGGACATCAACGATCTACGAGGACAGGACCGTCCGAATCGACGATCAGGGCGTCACGATCCGCCACTATTACTTCCCGTTTGTCAGCAAGTTCGTTCCGTACTCACAGATCGAATCCGTCGACCTCGGAGTCATGTCATGGCTGAGTGGACGCTTACGAATTTGGGGAACAACAGATTTCAGCTCGTGGTACAGCCTGGATCTTTCACGCCCGTGGAAGGAGACCGCGGTGGTACTCACCCTCGCCGGCCGCGGAGCGCCTTCATTCAGCCCCAAGGACGCAGATCGCGTCGAGACCGAAATCCGCAGTCGCATCGGATCGCACGCCGCGAACTGACTAGCGAAACTCGGATTCGACGGTAACGATGTCACGCCAGTCGGTTCGACCGAACAACCGCGCCAGTGCAGTGAACAGAACGTCCGGGTCGATGACACTCTCGGCTGAGTGCACACCGACCCGATCCCGAATCGTTCCGTCGGCCAGCCGGGACACCACCTGAGCAAGGCCGAGCGCCAAGGGGATTCCGGTTGCACCGGCCATGTCCGACAGTAACTCCGATACCGGTGAATCGTCAGCGATCCGTGCCACGACGCGCATCTCTCGACCTTCGCGCACCCCGGTCGCCGAGGCGAAAAACAACGGCAAGGATCCATGACCGGCACGCGTGAGCATTCGAGGCGCAGCACGGATCATCCGCCGGAGCGAGGGCTTGCCCAATTCTTCAGCAGCCGAGTCGAGATCGATTCTCCCCTTGTCGATATCGGAGCGGAGAACGTCGAGGAACGCCACGGTTTCCGGTGTGATCACCATCAGATTTGCCGAATGCCCTGCAGGATTGATGGTCCGATGAAACATCACCGGCTCCGGATGCCCGACCACGTAAGCGTTCCCCCGACGTCCGCCGTGCAGTTCGAGTGCGATGGAACGCAACGGTTCTTCGTTGACGATTCGCCCCGCACGAACCACTGGAACCGTGCCGCTGATCTGCTGCATCCAGTGAACGGCCGCTGCACTCAATGTGTCCACCGACTCGTCCTCGCCCTCGACATCAACCGGCCAGGCTGTATACAGATCGTCGACCACGTCCAATCGCGAGACTGCCATCGCGGCCAGGAGGTTACTCATCCCGGGACTTGCGCCCATGCCGACTACCGCACAGATTCCGGCTCCCCTCGCGGCACAGTCCAATTCCAGCATGTCGACGGCCGGCTCCCAGTCGTCGCAGATGTCGAGATAGTGAGTCCCGGTCTCGATCGCTGCCTGGAGAATGCCGACGCCGAAACGGAAGAACGGTCCGACCGTATTGACGACCACGTCTGCGCCGTCAAGCAATTCACGTAGCGTGCGACCGTCCGTGACGTCGATGCTGCGCGCCTCGACTTCCGCTGACGCCTGCGCCAGTTCAACTGGAAGACGCTTCGCAACATCGATATCGCGATCCGCGACTACTACCTTGCCGATTCCCGGCAATGTTGCGGCCAGACGAACTGCTGCCGAGCCCATGGCACCGGCACCACCCAGTGCGACAACCGTGATTCCGTCAGCCATGAATTCCCTCCAAAAATGCAGTCTGATCCGCTAGATAGCCGGGAGCGAAGATCGAACGGGGAGCAAGAACGGCCACCAGAGCCGACATCAATTCCGAGTCTTCGAGGTCCTTCTCCACAATCGAGTGAGTGGCGTCGGGGTACTTCTTGACCACCAGTTGCCCTGGCGAGTCGAGTAATTCGCGGTACACCCTTTCGGTATCAGCCACGTCGACGTTGACGTCTTGTCCGCCGATGATCAAGAGCACCGGAACCTTCACGGTTTCGAGATCGGCTCGCGCATCCGAGAGGTAGTTCTTTCGGATGAAGTTCCACCGGTCTTCGGTGAGACCGTCGGCCTCGCCGGAGGCCACGAGATCGTCGAACGATGCATCACGGGCCAACTGATCCAAGTTCTTCGCACGATCGACCCGCGCTTTCTCGAACTCGTCGGCCGACGCATTTCTCTCGGAAAGTTCTGCAAGGGTATTGAATTCGCCTTGTTGGAGCCAGTTGATCGCGGGACCCACGGCAATGACGAACGCTACGTCCGGGTCGAGGTTCACCACCTTGGGCATCACCCACCCTGCCTGGCTTGCACCCCACAGACCGATACGAGACGGATCGATATCCGAACGTCCCCGCGCCCACTCGATTGCCGCTTCCGTTTCTGCCGCGCGATCGTCCATGCTCTGATCGAGCCAATTGCCCGGTGCCCCATTCACCCCCGGCTTGTCCCAGGAGAGTGACGCGTACCCCGCCTTTGCGAACGCCTCCCACACCGGTCGATAGAACGTCTCATGTGTTGCATCGACCGGGCCGTCTCCGTGGACGAAAACCACGAGCCCGAAGGGACCGTCACCGTGTTCGGGCAGTGCAAGGACTCCCTGGAGCGGCACCGATCCCCCGGTGATCGTCACTTTTTCCTCACGGATGTCATAGGTGTTCTGGTACAGCGTCCAGCCCACCAGAGTCGCGATCAGAACAACGACCACCGCCAGGGAAGTAACCATCCACCTGCGTAAACGAGGCTTACTCTTGCCCTCGCTCATCGATTCCGCTGCCATCTTCCCGCCCTAACGTACGAATTTGAAACGATCGTATTGCATTCGATAGTACAGTTGTGGGCGAAGATGTCGAGAAGCGAGGAAAGGACATGGCGATGACCGACAGGGACGTCGATGTACCCACGAGGATCTTGATCGAGGGACTACTGCGCACGGACGGAACTGTCGACGGACGCACCCTTTATGCCACCGCCGACGCCCTCGGCAAAACTGATCAACAGGTTCGGCTGTGCATCAAGCGGTTGGTCACCGAGGGGAAGTTCACTCAGGAAGGTCGCGGGCGGCAGGCCACGCTACGAGCAACGCCGAAAGCCCTGCGCGAGATGGAACCCGACGTCGAATTCGTTCGGCTGGCCTATCAACAAGACCGCGACACTGTGACGCCGTGGGACGGGTATTGGCACCTGGCCGGATTCGCAATTCCGGAGTCGTCACGGAAAGCGCGAGATGCGCTGCGTACCAGGGTCGTTTACCTCGGCGGCGCGCTCGTCCAGGGCGGTCTGTACGTCTCGCCGCACGCCTGGGAACCGTATATTCGCGATGCGGCCGCCGAACTCGACGTCGAACAGCACCTGTCTTCTCTTACCACTCGAGATCTGAAAGTGGGCATGCTCGAAGACCCTGTGAAGATTGCCGCGGAGTTGTGGCCACTGGACCAGATCGCTGACGGATACGAACGGCTACTCGACGTAGCGACCGCACGCCTGCACAAACTGCAGAACAGTCCGGGTACCGATGCTGTCACGATGACCATCGAACTCGCAGCGGAATTCACGCGAGCCATGGAACCGGATCCGCTGTTGCCACCGGAACTACTGCCCACCAACTGGATCGGCACGAGGGCTCGGTCGATCACTGCGCAATGCTGGACGCTTCTGGCACAGGTGGACGGTGCCGACGACTTACCGTCGCTGTTCCACCTGTACTCAGATGCAATCGGTGACGATCAGGACGCGAGCGTGCGCTGACGGGGTGGCAGTCCGAAACGCCCGAGAACCTCGTCGACTGCGGTGGACGGTGTGACAAGTCCGCGATCCTGAAGCCACGGAATGGTGCTGTCCACCAGATGCTCGAGCGTGCGAGGCAATGCGAGAGGCAGCAACGTAACGCCGTCGGCGACCTCGGCAGCTCGGATATCGGCGATCAAACTGCCGAGACCGGAAGGCGTTCCGACGTAGTGAAGCGAAACGGGAACCCGCGGCGCCGTCAACGCGCTGTCCAACTGTGCAAGCTCTTTACGGGCGGAGCGAGCTTCCGGCGCGATCAGAATCTCGAGATCGACCAGTACTGCGACGCTGTCGGGATCGCGTCCTTCTTCGGCGACAGCAGCGCGTATCCGTGCACGTTCGAGCTGTGCCTCACGCAGGTCCGCAGCGCGAATCCGAACCACATTGGTAGGGAATGAAGCTAAATCGAGAGGCTTTTCGCCCTCGGTGAGGTCCACCCAGTAGTCGCCGCCGATGATGGGCAGGTTGCCGGGTGCGCCCTCAGCTGCCGGATGGTGACCGGATCCGGTCAACTCGACCGCTACGTGCAGAGAATGCGAAGCGCGTGAAGACATGTGAGACCTCCGAAAATCAGAAAAGTATGGGATGAGCGAGACGAATCGTCAGCTCGAACACATTCCTGACGAGGTGCGGCACAGATCGACATGGCGACGGCACCACTGACCGAGAGTGATGCTCACTCTCGAAGGGGTGGCGGGGAAATCCGCTGGTGCCATGGCTGCCATGCTAGTTGTCCGTTCGAGTTTTCGGGGACCGAGCTCAGCTCAGACGCACTCGGCTGCGCCGGCGTTGTCGTCTGCGGCTCCGAGGAAGGGGCGGGTCTCGGGCACGGGGTTCCACGCACCGGCAGTCTTGGCGTAGTTCCAATCACGCTGATTCGAAACCAGGATGTTCACGGCGTCTACCAACCGCGTCACGTCGTCCGAACTACTACCGAGGCCGAGGCTGGCGCGAACTGCACCGCCGGAGAGGCCGAGGCGTGCGAGAACCGGGTGTGCGCAGAAGCGACCGTCGCGAACTCCGATGCCGTGCTCGGCGGAGAGGAATGCGGCGATTTCGCCCGCTTCGAATCCGTCGACGGTGAAGGTGACGATTCCGACGGCGTCCGGTGCGTCATTCCACAGTCGCACGAGCGAGACGCCCTCGATGGCGGACAATCCGTCGGTGAGCTGGGCCGTGAGTGCCTTCTCGTGCTCGGCGATGACGTCGAAGTCCAGCGCGTGCAGGGTTTCGCATGCGGTCGCGATGGCTGCCGCACCGAGAACGTTGGGGGAACCTGCCTCGTGGCGGGCAGGCGCGCAGGCCCACTCCGTGGACTCGATCGTCACCTCACGCACGGCGCCGCCGCCGGCGAGGTACGGCTGAGCCTCGTCGAGCCAGTCACGGCGTCCGACCAGAACACCCGCGCCGAAGGGCGCATAGAGCTTGTGACCGGAGAAAGCGATGTAGTCGACGCCGCATTCCTGCAGGTCGATGCGACGGTGGGGAGCCAGCTGAGCAGCGTCGACGAGGATACGTGCGCCGCAACGATGAGCGATGTCAGCCAAGCGTGCAATCGGCAGGATCTCGCCGGTCACATTGGAGGCACCGGTGATTGCGAGCAGCGCTGCAGGCTTGGTGCACAGTTCACCGATCAGACGCTCGATCGTCTCTTCGATGGTGTCTGCGGCGGTGACAATACGAGCGTCGTTCCACGGCAACAGGTTTGCGTGATGCTCGACATCGAGGACGACGGTGCTGCCGGGGACGCACTGCGCAAGCAGGTTCAGCGAATCGGTGGTGTTCCGGGTGAAGACGACAACCTGATCGTCGGCACAATTCACGAAACGAGCAACGGATTCACGAGCGTTCTCGTAGGTGAGCGTGGAGATCCGAGACGCGTAGCCGGCACCGCGGTGGACGCTGGCGTATGTCGGCAGCAACTCGGCGATACGGTCGGTGACCTGGGCCAATGCCGGCGCACTCGCGGCGTAGTCGAAGTTGGCGTAGGAGCATTCGCCACCCTGAACCAATGGAACCTGCAGGTCAGCACCCGAAACCTTGGCAATCGCGGTGGTGCGGCAGGTGTCGGCACTCAATACAGCAGTCATCGAAGACAATCCTCACGTTCAAGGACTCGTTCGTCGGGTGATGGCCCCGGAAGAGTCCGCGCTTGCCGCATTCGTTTTCGAACGCAGCCGGGTCGTCACCCGGAGCACCCCACCGCGGAGGAGGGTTGCCGACCAGCAAGCCGGGGCTGAACACTGGTACTCGTGACCTGGCAACGAGGATGGCAGGAACCTCCCGTGCTTGTCAAGACGAAGCCGCGAAGATCTCCGTCAGGGCGCGATGGTCCGGCAAGCAAGGTGGAGCGCGAGTCTCGTTTCCGGATCTGCGAGATCCACCGAGAGAAGGCGCTGAATTCTATCGATCCGACTCGATACGGTGTTGCGGTGCAAGCCCATTCGGGTTGCGGTGTGAGCCAGAGACGATTCTTCGTCGAGGTACGTCGACAGAGTCTCGAGCAACTCTCCATTCGAATCGCGTAGCGGCGCGAGCAGCGCCGCGGCTGCGGGCTGAAACGTGTCGGTTCGCGTCCACGCCAGCAGCAACTGCGCCAGACCCAGGCGGTCCACGTGCAGGAAGCGGCCTGTGTGCGACCTCGAACCCGCGAGCCGAGCGGCATCCCCGGCCTCAGACAGGGACGCACCGATTCCAGCCGGACCGTCGTGTGCGCGTCCCACACCGACCCAGGTCTCCATCGTGGGTTCCAACCTCGCCTGAGCTGCACGGATACTCTCGGCGATCCTGGTGATCGACTCCGGTCGCGGCTCGCCCGGCAGAGTGGTCCACGCTGCCCAGCCGTCAGCCTGTTCCACGACATTGGCGTCGATTCCCTCGGCGGCGAGGGCGTCTGCGACCTCACTGCGCCTGGCCACCAGGTCGACCTCACCGACCGCCAGGACTTTGATGCCGATATGCCATCCGTCCAGTGCCCAACCCGAGTCGAGTGCGCGCCGGAGCAGTCCGGGTGTGGCGTCTGCTGACGTGTCGATCAGTTCACCGAGTAACGCGCTACGCCGGCGCGCTTCACGCTCGTCGACCATGCGTGCAACGGCCAGTCGGTGCCCGGCAGCCAACGAGGCCACGTCGAGAACCACTGAGAGAGAAGCCTCTTCGACGCTTTGACGCACCGGGAGCAGCACCGCCAGCCAGGGCTCTCGGGCTGCGCCGGACATCACCGGGCACGCAATCAGGACCCCGCCGGAGTCCAATTCAACAGTGGTGGGCGCCCCGCGGCCCGACAACATACCGGCGGCTGCTCGATCAGCGTCGGACAACAAATCGGCGCCGGTCAGCGGGCGTCCGGACGCGTCCAGGAGGATGAACGAACGCTGAAATGTGTTCAGCAGCACCGACAGAAGATTCTCGACGCTTCCGCCGGCCCGCTGGCCCGCGTGTGTCGCCCGCAGTACCGCGTCGGCCATCACCGCCCGCGAATTCGAGAGAAGATCACGAAGATCCACGCTGAACTGCCACGGGTCGGATACTCCGAGCACCACCAGCCCGAGGCGATCGGCAAGCAACGAGAGATTCGCATCCTCCGCCGCAGTGCTGTGTACCGCGAGCACCCGGCAGCCGGTCGCCGCCGTGCGTCGAAGGAGAGCGTCGAATCTCCACTCCCCGACGTCGATTCGATCGAGAATCACCAGAACTGATCCTGCACGCGCCGCACCCGACACGGCCTCGGCTGACTGTGCCGATTCCCCGGTGAGCGCTCCCACTGTCGTCACGACGGGATCACCTTCGCCGGCAAGTCGATACAACCCGACAAAGATCGGGTTGTTCAGCAACGCCGACACACTCGCGCTCATTGCGCCTCCATCAGCACTGCGTCGTGGTCGATCCCGAAGGCCCGCGGGCCGACAACTTTCAACCTGCTCACATCTTCCGCCCACCACTGAGGGCCGGGCAGAACCAACACGGCCACATCTTGCCCCTGGTGCACTGATTCGCACGAGACGAAGGCACCGGTCCGGACGTCGAGCAACGTCACGATGTCCGGACATGTCGCAATCATCTCGCCGTCCGACGCGACGGTCAGGAACTCACTTTCGAATTCGACTCGTATCACCGCAGAATCGTGTTCGAGAATCACGTTGCCCCGACGATCGCCGGCGTTCGAGCGACTACGACGCACCGCACGCACCCGGCCTGTCCCCATTACTCGCCCCCCGGAGCTTTCGGCGATCTCCCGCCAACTGCCTACTGCCCCGATGTGCTGACCCAGTTCATATGCTCGGGACAGAGTTCCCGGAATGCACGCCTCCTGCACAGTCCGCGCATCGATCGACGCGATCGCCAGAGCGCCCCAACCGCTGGTTCTCCCGATCAACGACCGCACTGCTACCTCGGCGCCCAGCACATCCACTCCGTCGACGACGGTAATGAGGCCGCCGGGCTGGGCGAGGGTGACCGGGCACAATTCCAACCCGGCCGCGGCGAGAGAGAAGTGATCGAGCCGCGGCATCGCTCGACCGAGCAGGTCCGCGTCGACCACGGGAATCCCCAACGCCAACGCCGCCGCAATGCCGGAAAGAGCGTTCAGCCCACCGCCTTCGAAAGTCATCACCGCGGTCGGACGCTTACCAGTCCACCGCGTCAAAGCTGCTGCAGTGTCGGCAAACTCATGCCCGGAGGGCAGTTGCTCCTCCAAAGCCAGGGCCGATCCGACGATTCCCACCGGCATGATCATCGCCCCGGACGGCAACTGGTCCGGCGCGATGACTTCTACCGACGTTGACGTCATCAGTGGACGCAGCATTTCCACGAACAGGCGTGGATCGCCGCCCCCACCGCAGCCCAAGACCACCGCCCCCGCTGCGATCGCGTCGAGGTCGGCCTCCCGGACCGCGTGCAGCCTGCTCACGGCTCGCTATTCTGCCAGTACAGGTTGCTCGAGTGTCTCCACCGGCAGGAACGGGCGATCGAGTCCGAAGCTTGCCGGGCCGAAGACCGCCAGTGCCTCCGGTGTTCTCATGATCGGCGGAGTCGCGATCCCGATGACCGCAACTCGCTGCCCGTACCGCAATCCCTCGGTGGTGATGGGCTCGGCAGTGTCGGCCTCGACGATGCAGATAAGGTCTGGCACGATCGCCACCATTACTCCGGATTGCACGGCGATCAGATTTTCGTTCTGGAATTGAACTTCCAGCTCTTCGTCTCCGACGCCGGCGATCCGCACCGAACCTCGAGCGAACCCCTCATCGGTTCGCCGGTCGACATCGATCACCTTGCCGTGAAAGAGAACTCGCCCGTATCCGTAAAGCGTGTCGGAGAGACCGTCCACCAGCGCCTGAACCGGGTCCACCCGCTGCTCACGTGAAAGCCTGATGGACCGACCGATGGCCAAGGCCAACGACAGAGTCCGTGGGATCGCCGTCCGCTTCACATCTGCACCCGTCATCGAGTACTGCGCGATATGCGCCATCCCACCGAACCTCGACGTCACCCCGCGAGCGAGGCCCTCCAATCTGCTGTTGTCGCTGCCGGTGTCGAAGATCGCCACCTCGTCGTGCTCGTTCGCCATGGCGAGCGGACTCGCCGAAATCCCGTACACCGAGAAGGTTTCCATCTCGAGCTGAGGAAAGGCTCGTCCCATCCCGTCGGCGTCGACAACCGGCAGTCCGCGCCGCGCTGCCACCAGCAACGGAATCATCGAATTGATCCCGCCGCACTCCATCGGCATCGTGGCATCTGCAGTTCGCCCCGTGTGCTTCTCCAACGTGATCAGCGCCAGCTCGGGTTCGGTTCCGCGCGGCATCTTCTCGACCACGACGGTCGGTGCACCCATCTGCGCGACGGGGATCACCCACGCGTCGTCGTCGAGCTCCTCCGGATCCAGAATCGTGATTTCACCGGCTTCCCCGAGCGCCTGCGTGACCAACATCTTGCCGACGAACGGATCTCCCCCGCCGCCGGTCCCCAACAAAGCTGCGCCCCTGGCGAGGTCGTCGAGGTCTGCCGTTCGTAGTGTCCAACTCATCGTGAGCCTTCCTGACCGGTGGAGACCAGACCACTGTGCAGTGCCAAGTCACCGACTGCCTTCACTCGAATACGTGTTGCGTTGCCCGGCAGATACGGAATCGGGACCTCGTCGAACTCCACGATCTGCACCGACTCGGGCCGTGCGCCTGCTGCGACTGCCCGATCGATCGCCTCCTGGCGAGCGTCGTCGGCAAGAATCTGCCTGCGCCCGTCCCGTACCGCTTCGACTCGATCTACCTCACCACTGACCTGCGCGATCGCAGCGCCGATCGCATTGGCAACGTCGAAGCGCTCAGGACGAATCACCGTTCCCAGGCCGGGAAGTTCGTGCTCCAGCAAAACCGATCCCCCGCCAACCGCCACAACGGGAAGTGGATCCGACGTGGTCCGCATCTGTTCCACGGCGTCGGCGACCCGGCGCGAGATCCGGTCGAGTGCCGTCGACACCAGACCGCGGTCGAGGTGCGCCACCGCACTGCGATCTCCGACGTCGGCCAAGCCTGCCGCGACGGCTATGTCGGTGGCCGTCAACGTGTCACCACCGAATACGAGTGCCCGTGAACCCAATTCGTATCCCACAGATTCGGGTCCGACTGTGAGTCCGTCCGCATCCACCAGCGAACCACCACCGATACCGATCGAGAAGACGTCCGGCATACGGAAATTGGTCCGTACCCCCGCGACCGTCACCTCCGTGGTGGCTTCTCTGGGGAAACCGTTGGTCAGTACGCCCACGTCGGTAGTGGTGCCCCCGATGTCGATCACCGCACAGCTGGCCAGACCGGACAGAACAGCGGCGCCTCGCATGGAGTTGGTCGGTCCCGACGCGAAAGTCGCCACCGGATAACGCCTTGCGTACTCGATGTCCATCAAGGTTCCGTCGTTCTGGCTCAGATACAGCGGTGCGGCGATGCCGTGCTCGACCAAAGAACTGGCAAGACCGTCGACGATGTGATCGGCAAGCTCGCGCAGCGCAGCGTTGATGATGGTCGCGTTCTCCCGCTGGAGTAGACCCACTCGACCGATCTCGTGAGAGAGCGAAATTGCGACGTCCGGACCGAGTTCCTGACGCACGATCTCCGCTGCCGCCGCTTCGCATTCGAGATTGACCGGAGAGAACACCGACGATATTGCGACCGAACGAGTACCGCTGCGAGCCATGTCGGCGGCATGGCGACGAATCTCGTCGGGATCCAGCGGTGAGATACGACGACCGTCGAACTCGTGCCCACCGTGAGCGAGGTAGTGCCTTCCTTGCACAGCGGAGACCAGGTCTCGCGGCCACCCCACCATCGGCGGAAGCGCTGCGGTCGCCGGAAGCCCCAATCGCAGAGCCGCTGTTGGTGCAAGTCCTCGCTGCTCGATGAGAGCATTGAGAAAGTGCGTCGTGCCGATCATCACTGCTTGAACAGCGCTGGGAGAGAACGAGTACTGCTGCTGCAGCGCCGTCAGAGCTCCGCCGATTCCGCCGGTGATGTCCTTGCTGGTCGAGTGTTTGACATGCCCGATGACGGTGGTCCCGTCCATCAGGACCGCATCGGTGTTTGTACCACCGACGTCGATTCCGATTCGCATCGCGAACTCCCTTCTACAGTGTTTGCAGTGCTAGTGCGTGAGCGCAGATGTTCCCGAAGGCTCTTGCGGCGCTTCGGTTGTGGTGCGTCCGACCCCGCGAATCAGGCCGAGTCGACCCGCGACGACGTAGAGAACGAATGCCGAGGCCACGGCGTTGATGGACGGCAAACCGAAGGTGCTGTAATGCCCGATCAGCGCCGAGACGATCCAGATCACCAACGTGGCCGGCACCCAAGTGGGCGCCGAGTTCGGGAGGGTACCCGCGGCTCGACTCTCTTCCAGGTCCTTGCGCCAGGTCTTGACGATGAAGTACTCCGCCACCATGATTCCGGCGATCGGCGGGAATCCGACGCCCAACAGGATCAGGAAGTCGGTGAACGAGTTCAGGATTCCGGCAGCCGCGAGGATCGAACCGGTCACGCCGACCACAGCGGTGACGACGGCGCGATTGATGCGTCGCCCGAACACTACGTCGATGAAGTTCACGATGCCGAGCCCCGAGCTGTACAGGTTCCAGTCGTTGATCTTGAAAGTCCCGAGAACAATGATGAGAACGCCGACCCAGCCGACCGACGACAGGATGATCGTGGCGATATCGGAACTGCGAACGGCATGCGCAAGAAGTACACCGGTCAATCCGATCACGTATTCGCCCAATGTGATTCCGACGAGTGTCTGCTTCACGACGTCACCCGCCGTGCGGTTGAATCGCGTCATGTCGGGTGTGATCACTGCTCCGGCAATGAAACCGCCTGCGACGATGGTGGTTCCGGCGAGGAAGCTGAGCTCCGGTCCGGCTGGAGCAGATGCCATCAGATCTGACAGCGAGTGATTACGCAGTTCGGCGATGACGGCCCAACCCACCAGAAGCAGGAACAGGGGAACGGTGATGTTTGCGATCAGCTGCATCGAGCCGAATCCGCGAAGGACTATCGCGGTGATCAGAAGGCCGAAGACCAGGGCCCACGCCCACTGCGGCAGAAACGGCATGATTCCGTGCAAACCTGATGCAGAGACAGCAGATTGGATGCCGAACCAACCGATCAGGCTGACTCCGATCACCAGGCCGATCACCGCGGAACCAGCGTGCCCGAATCCACACCAGCGTGCGACCACCGACGTGTTGAGCCCTTCACGAACCCCGATGATGCCGATGAAAATACAGACAACCTCGAGAATCACCGCCCCGACTGTCAATGCCCAGAAGGCATTCCAGAACGTCATGCCGTAGCCGAGCGTCGCACCGAGCAGGAACTGTGCGAGTGCCGATACCTGACCAAATCGCTGTACTGCCACCGAGAACCACGAATACCGTGCTTCGTCGGGAACGCGGGTGAGCGCGTAGTCGTCACCGTCGGACACTTCACCGCCGGCGGCGGTCGTTGATGTGTTTTTCATGACGGACTCCTCGAATAGTTGGGAAGTGTTCTCGGAGAAGACGGTACGAATGTGGCCGGGGTCACGCCTATGGGCGAATTGGCGTTTCTTCGTGTTACGACAATGCATTTCGCACAGTCGTCATTTCACACAGTCGTCAAATGGCACGGGTCTAGCGCAACGCGTACCCGCCGTCGGGGTACAGCGTGGAACCCGTTGTGTACGTGTTGGTGAAGAGATAGAACACCGCTTGTGCGATCTCGTCTTCGTTCCCGACGCGGCCGAGCACGTTGTTCTCCGCACTCCAGGTGAACGCCGCCTCCCGAACCTCCGCCGGACGCTGAGCCCACAGATGCCCGTCGATGGTTCCGGGAGCAACGGTGTTGACGCGAATCGGCGACAGCTCGACCGCCAGCCCCCGCCCGAGCCCCTCGATTGCCGCATTGGCCGCAACGTAGGCCGCGGCAGCCGCGGGTGGCCGCACACTGGCAGCACCGGACATGAGGACCACCGATGCGGTGGGTGTCAGCTTGTCGAGCGCAGCGTGCACGACGCGGTACTGCCCCCAGAACTTGGAGGTGAACGGCGACGCCGCTTCCTCGACGCTCTGTTCGCGGAACGAGCCGACCTGGTAATCGGCAGCCGTGGTGAAGAGAGCGTCGACGCTGGGGATGTTGGTGAAGAACGCTTTCACCGAGTCGTCGTCGGAGGTGTCGACTGTGAACCAGTGCGCCGCCTCACCCAGCTGCGTGGCCGCTGCTTCCAGCTTGGATGTGGTTCGGCCACCGAGAACTACCTGCGCGCCGGCGTCGACGGCAAGCTGCGCCACCCGCAGCCCGATGCCTGTTCCGCCACCGATCAGTACGACGGTCTTGCCTGAGAGAGGAGAAGGTGTCGTTGTCATTTAGCGACTGTAAGGCTCACCGAATTGTCCCGACATGTGCAGAATGCACAGATTTCACTACGCCACGGTGCTAAGTATCCAGAATAAGCCGGTGGAGACTGCCGCCCCCAAGGATCTCACTTGACTGAGTTTGCTGCGTCGAAACTGCCGTCACATGCACTCCTCCTTCGAGTTCGCTTGTAACAAAACAACTCCCACGACCGAAAATGTCGGTGCACCACAACCGCGAAGGGAAGTAACGAATATGGGATCAGCAGATGTCATGGCCTGGCTCGCCGAGGGTTACCTCGCTGGCGACCCGATTCGCTATCCGCTCTACGTCGGATCGATGTTCCTCGCGATGCCGTTCCAGTTGATCGGCGTAATTCTGGGTCACCCCTTCTGAGTCGCCCCTATTGAGTCACCCCTTCCGAATCGTCACATCAGGCCAGGGCGGTCGACGTAGAACGGCCAGGGTTGCGATCACCGCGGCCGCCAACCCGATGAACTCCCCCATCAAAGCCGCCCTGGTGTGATCGACGGCCGGTGACCACGACGGCTCACCCTCGTGGATCGAGAACACTCCCACTGGCACCGGTATCGGGTCGCCCCGCCACCGCCGGTGTAGTCGCGAAACCGTGATGATCGTCGATCCGTCGCTGGTCTGGTGCAGTTCTCCGAAGATCATCGAGGTCCCGGAATCCGCCCGAAGTCGCTCCACCGCATCACGAATCTCCATGATCTCCATCGTCGCACCGAAACAGCAGCCCTGTGCGAGTATCGACCGATGGCCGAGTGGTGGGTACCGAGCAGGCGCGTCGAGCGATGGGGCCAGACGATTGGCCTCGTCCTGCTCGTAGTCGTAATCGGTCCGAGCACCATCCATACAGTGGCCACGGAACCGACAACCGGTAATTGGGTTCGCCTGGCAATCTGGCTTTTCGCGACGGTCGGATTTGCCTACGGCACCGTCCAAGCCTGGCGAACCAGGAACAATCCTCAACCGGCGTGTTGGGAAGGGACAACTGCCCCCACCGAAATACCCGCCGACGACGTCCGTAGCGCACTCGCGTCGACTGACGACCGTATTCCGGCAATCAAGGCACTACGCGAACTGCATCCGGGCTTGGGTCTGAAGGATGCGATGGATCTGATCGACGCTCAGCGGGGCGAACAGGGCCCGCATCACTGATAGTTGCGACCATCACAATCACAGTTAGGTATCGACACCTGACCGCCACGATCGGGCAAGCACGCCAGGAGTTAACCACCTGACAGACAGGCTGTTTCGCCGAGTTTGACAAATGTGGTCAATCGGTGAGCGTCGACTCGACCGATTCAACTCACCGTACCAATCGAATTCGCCGTTCAGCATTCCACTCATGGCCCAATGCCACTATTACCCAACGATTTACAACCGGAACTACGGCATCCAGTGAGAACTTTCGCGACAGTGCAGCATCTTTCGTCCAGTTGAGTTGACCGAAACTTGACGTTACGTTGAATTTCAAAGCAATAGCCCGGTCTTGACCTGCGATGGTGTGAGCGAAACGCCCACCTACGCGTGACACGTGGCCGCCCTGATGGGCGCTGTGAATGCCTGAACGTTCGAGGAGTGGAATGACTGCGGTCAAAACTGCGTGGCGTGAACTACGGAAACCCGTGTTCATCCCCGCGTCGATAGTGATCTTTGCCCCGATCGCCTTTGCCGTGATCTACGCGGGAACCGCCGCGGATGCTTTCGAAACACTCAACAACGTGATCAGCGACGGCGTCGGCTGGTGGTACATCCTCTCGGCCACCGGTTTCGTGATCTTCGCGCTGTACTGCGGAATCAGCCGCATCGGCAACATCCGATTGGGACGTGACGACGAGCAGCCCGAGTTCGGGATGCTCTCGTGGTTCGCGATGCTCTTCAGCGCCGGCATGGGCATCGGGCTCGTGTTCTACGGAGTAGCCGAACCACTTTCGCACTACGTGACCCCACCCGTCGCCGGGCAGATCGCCGGATCCACGGACGCCGCAGCCAATCAAGCCATGGAACTGACGCTGTTCCACTGGGGCTTGCATGCATGGGCGATCTACGTCGTCGTCGGCCTTGGTCTGGCGTACATGACCTACCGAAAGGGTCGCCCGCTGTCGATCCGTTGGCTGCTCGAGCCGCTCCTCGGACGGGCTCGCATCGAAGGAAAGATCGGCCACGCCATTGACGTCGTCGCCATCGTCGGCACGCTGTTCGGTGTCGCGACGTCGCTGGGCTTCGGTGTCCAGCAGATCTCGGCCGGCCTCGACTACCTCGGCTGGGTGGAGACCGACAACTGGTTGGTCATCACCATCATCGTCATCGTGACGGGCATGGCGACCTTCTCGGTCGTCTCCGGTGTCACGAAGGGCCTCAAGTGGCTCTCCAACATCAACATGATGCTCGCTGCCGCGCTGGCACTGTTCGTCCTGATTCTGGGACCGACGCTGTTCCTCATGCAGTCGTGGGTGCAGAACCTCGGCGGATACGTCCAGGCCTTGCCCGAACTGATGCTGCGCACGTCCCCGTTCGCCGAAGACGGCTGGCAGGGCGCATGGACCATCTTCTACTGGGGTTGGTGGATGAGCTGGGCACCGTTCGTCGGCATGTTCATCGCGCGCATCTCACGCGGCCGCACCATCCGCGAATTCGTCTTCGGTGTGCTGCTGGCCCCGACGCTGGTTGGTTCGTTGTGGTTCACGATCTTCGGTAACTCCGGCATTCTGCGTCAGCGCAACGAGGGCACGATGCTCGACGCATCCGGCGCAGTGGACACCAACACGTCGCTGTTCACGCTTCTCGACGGACTTCCGCTCGGAACGATTTCGAGTGTTCTCGCGATCGTCGTGATCGTGTTCTTCTTCGTCACGTCCGCGGACTCCGGCTCGATCGTCATCGACATCCTCGCGACCGGTGGCAGCTTGGAGACCTCCAAGATCACGCGTGTCTACTGGACGTTCCTCTCCGGTGCCGCGGCCGCAGTTCTCCTCATCGTGGGTGGCAGTGGATCGCTCACGGCGCTGCAAACCGTTGCCATCGCCACGGCGGTACCGTTCTCGGTCATCATGGTGCTGGCATGTCTGTCGATGCTGAAGGCGTTCCGATACGAGGTCGCGTCGGCACCACGCTACCTGCGGGTTTCTACAAATGCCTCGGCATCGACCGACGTTCCGCAACCCACCGAAAAGCGGCTCCGCGATCTGAAGATCTCGTCGACCTTCGCCGGGCTCACCCCGTCACAAAGCGGAATCATGACGGATCCCTCCGACGCCCACATGCTCGTCGCGGTCCACGAAGTTCCCGCCCATGCGGTCAACATCGACCCGGATACCGGCGCCGTCGACTTCTCCGAGGAATCGAAGGTCGTCGATCCGCTGGGCGGAGAGGTGTTCGACACACCCGAGTTCGCCGACTCGGCAGAAGGCCACGCGCAAGCTGCCAGTACGGACTGACCGGCACGTTCGGCATGTTGCATTAGGCATATCTGTTCACCAACTCGCAAACTTGTCATGAGACTTTCAACTCGACAGTTCGCAGGACTCTAAGTTTCGTGAGTAGAACAGGACCAACGGGTTTGCCACTCCAGTCGCAGTCGGAGACGGAACAATCTTTCGGGATTCCGTCCGTATTCCTACGGTCGGCGCATGCACCTGCGCCGCGCACGCTCATCGACATCGTGCGGGCCTCAGCCGAGGCCAACCCGGAAGCACCTGCCATCGACGACGGCGACACCACACTGTCGTACTCGGAGTTGCTCGACGAGATCGCGCTCGGTGCGCGCTGGCTCGGTGATGCCGGCGTCGGCGCAGGTGACCGCGTCGGAATCAGGATGCCGTCAGGTTCGCGTTCGCTGTACGTGGCGATCCTGTCGATCCTCGCTGCGGGCGCCGCGTACGTGCCCGTCGACGCCGACGATCCGGAAGAGCGCGCCGAGTTGGTGTTCGGCGAGGCGCAGGTAGCGGCGATCATCACCGGCGACGGAATCCAGCCGGGGACGGCGCCGAAGCGGCTCGAACATCCACCGGTTCGCGAACCCGAACCCGAGGACGACGCCTGGATCATCTTCACCTCAGGATCCACGGGCACCCCCAAGGGCGTCGCGGTCACTCACCTCAATGCCGCAGCCTTCGTCGACGCCGAGGCGCGCATGTTCCTCCAGGACGAGCCCATCGGGCCTGGTGACCGCGTCCTCGCGGGACTCTCCGTGGCATTCGACGCGTCCTGCGAGGAGATGTGGCTCGCGTGGCGCCACGGCGCCTGCCTCGTCCCGGCTCCTCGTTCGCTGGTTCGCAGCGGCATGGACCTCGGCCCGTGGCTGGTCTCGCGTGACGTCAGCATCGTCTCCACTGTGCCGACGCTTGCGTCTCTGTGGCCGGCCGAGGCCCTCGAAGCCGTTCGACTCCTGATCTTCGGCGGCGAAGCCTGCCCACCCGAACTGGCCGAACGCCTGGCCGTCGAGGGCCGCGAGGTCTGGAACACTTACGGCCCCACCGAGGCAACCGTCGTCGCCTGCGGCGCACTGATGGACGGCAAGAGCCCCGTCAGCATCGGCCTCCCCCTCGACGGCTGGGACCTTGCCGTCGTCGACGCCCAGAGCAATCCCGTCGCGGTCGGCGAGGTGGGCGAGCTGGTGATCGGCGGCGTCGGCCTCGCCCGTTACCTCGACCCCGCGAAGGACGCCGAGAAGTACGCGTCGATGCCCTCGCTCGGGTGGGAACGCGCCTACCGAAGCGGCGACCTGGTCCGGCTCGAGACCACCGGCCTGATGTTCCAGGGCCGCGCAGACGATCAGGTCAAGCTCGGCGGCAGGCGCATCGAACTCGGTGAGGTCGACAACGCCTTGCAGAATCTGCCGGGTGTGAGCGGCGCTGCCGCAGCCGTGAAGAAGACGGCAGCCGGCAACCAGCTCCTCGTCGGGTACATCGCCAGCACGGATCCCGACTTCGATCTCAAGGCCGCTCATGCACTGCTCAGCGAGCAGCTACCAGCAGCCCTCGTGCCGCGTCTGGCGTTGATGGACGAACTTCCGACGCGTACGTCAGGCAAGGTCGACCGCAATGCGCTGCCGTGGCCGTTGCCCGGCGCCGGTGAAGATGCCGGGGCCGCGTTGGGCCTCGACGGCACCGCTGCCTGGGTTGCCGGCCTGTGGGGATCGATCCTGGGGGCCCAGATCACCGGACTCGACGACGACTTCTTCGAAGTGGGCGGCGGATCCCTCTCTGCTGCTCAGTTGGTGACCGCCCTGCGCGAGCGGTTCCCAGAAGTGACCGTCGCACAACTCTACGACCATCCACGGTTGGGATCGCTCGCCGAATATCTCGACGAATTGGCACCCACCGAAACTGTGGAGCCGCGCATCGTCGCTCCAACACCCTTGAAAACTCAGCTGGCGCAGATCGCCGTCACCGTTCCACTCACGACGCTCACCGGACTGCAGTGGGTGACGTGGCTGGCGATCGCGAACAACGTCCTCGGCTGGTTCGTCGACGTCAGCTGGGCACCCACGGTCTCGTGGTGGTGGATCCTGTTGGCGTTCATCGTGTTCATCACGCCGATCGGCCGTATGACCATCGCCGTCGTCGGGGCGCGCCTGCTCCTACGCAAGTTGGAACCAGGAACGTACCCGCGAGGTGGTAGTGAACACCTGCGTCTGTGGATAGCGCTGCGACTCACCGAAGCCAGTGGCGCAGCCAACCTTTCGGGCGCACCGTGGATGCTCTACTACGCCCGCGCCCTCGGCGCCGACATCGGCAGCGGCGTCGATCTCCACACACTTCCTCCCATCACCGGCATGCTCGAACTCGGTGACGGCTGCTCCGTCGAACCCGAAGTCGACCTCTCGGGCCACTGGATCGACGGCGACGTCATTCACATCGGTGAGATCAAGATCGGCGACGGCGCTTCCGTCGGTTCACGCTCGACGCTTCTGCCCGGCGCGCGTATCGGTCGGGACGCCGTCGTCGAACCCGGATCTGCGGTGTTCGGCCGAGTGAAGGCAAACCAGCAGTGGGCCGGCTCCCCCGCCACCAAGGTCGGGAAAGCGAATCATCCTTGGCCGGCCGAACATCCGAAGCGCGCACCCGGCTGGGTGCCGGTATACGGCGTCACCTCGGTCTTCCTGGCCGGTATGCCGATCTTCGCTCTGATGGCCGGAATCGCCTTGATCGGTTGGTGGATCCGCGACACCGACACGCTCGCGAGTGCAGTGCTCCAATCGCTGATCATGCTTCCCGTCGCGACCATCCTGAGTTTGCTCGTCTTCGCAGTCGTCACACTGGTGGCCGTTCGTCTTCTCTCGATCGGGCTGACCCCCGGCTACCACCCTGTCCGCAGCCGCATCGGCTGGCAGGTGTGGGCGACCGAACGCCTGCTCGACTCGGCCAGAACCTTCCTCTTCCCGCTCTACGCGAGCCTGCTGACGCCGGGATGGCTCCGCCTCCTCGGCGCCAAGATCGGCAAGAACGTCGAAGCATCCACCGTGCTCCTCCTTCCCAAGTTCACGACGGTCGCCGACGGCGCATTCCTCGCCGACGACACCATGGTTGCGAGCTACGGCCTCGGCGGCGGCTGGATGCACATCGAACAGGCGAAGATCGGCAAGCGTGCGTTCCTCGGCAACTCCGGTATGACCGCACCCGGTCGACGCGTCCCCAAGAACGGTCTCGTGGCGGTTCTGTCGGCCACCCCGTCCAAGGCCAAGTCCGGATCATCGTGGCTGGGTAGTCCACCGGTACGTCTGAGAAGGGCTGCCGGGGACACCGACGCCGCCCGCACGTTCAATCCGCCGATGCGACTCAAGATCGCCCGCGGAGTGGTCGAAACCTGCCGACTGATCCCCGTGATGGTCACGTTCGGCATCGGTCTCGGCGTTCTGTTTGCACTCGAAGCACTGGTCGGCGCCGTCGGATTCTGGTTCGCGGCTCTGTTGAGCGGCGTAATTCTGCTCGTTGCCGGAGCAGTGGCTGGCGCGATCACCATCGCCGCCAAGTGGATCGTCGTCGGACGCATCGCAAAGGTCGAGCATCCGCTGTGGAGTTCGTTCGTCTGGCGCAACGAGGTCGCCGACGCGTTCGTCGAAACCGTCGCGGCGCCGTGGTTCGCTCGCGCGGCGACTGGTACTGCCGTACTGAATATCTTCTTGCGTGGGCTCGGGGCCAAGATCGGCAAGGGCGTTTGGTGTGAGTCGTACTGGCTACCCGAGGCAGATCTTGTGACTTTGGGCGACGGAGCGACAGTGGAACGGGGGTGCGTCGTGCAAACTCATCTCTTCCATGATCGGATCATGTCCATGGACACCGTCACCTTGGGAGCAGGAGCAACGCTGGGACCGCATTGTGTCGCGCTACCCGCAGCCGGGATCGGCGCGGGAGCGACGGTAGGGCCTGCATCTCTGGTGATGCGAGGTGACACCGTTCCGCCCTCCACCCGCTGGCAGGGCAATCCGATTGCACCGTGGGTGGCGTCGTGAAGCCGAACAGAATGCTCGAAGAGCCGCTCGATCCGTACCTGCCACACAACGGCAACCGCGGTTACCGCGTGTCTCGGTACGAACTGGAACTGACGTACAAGGTCTTCAGTAACCGTCTCGCCGGCAAGGCAGTCATCACCGCTGTCACCACCGAGAGCCGATCCAAGTTCAGCTTCGACCTCGCGCAGAACCTGCAGGTGTCCAAGGTGTCCGTCAACGGTGCCCGCGGCACCAAGTACGCGCACTTGAACAACAAGCTGATCCTCACGCCGTCTACCAAGATCCCCGCGGGCGGTGCCCTGTCGGTCACCATCGCGTACAGCGGCAACCCCGAGCCGATCAAGAGCCTGTGGGGCGAAGTCGGCTGGGAGGAACTCGACGAAGGAACTTTGGTCGCAAGTCAGCCCAACGGCGCGGCGTCCTGGTTCCCGTGCGACGACCATCCGATTTCCAAAGCGTCGTACCGCATCTCGATCACCACCGATTCCCCGTTCTATGCCCTCGCCAACGGCAAGCTGATCCGCAAGCAGACCCGTGCGAGTCAGACGACGTGGGTCTACGAGCAGACCGAACCGATGGCAACCTACCTGGCGACGATTCAGATCGGTCAGTACGAGCACCGACAAGTGAGCGCCGGGCCGGTACCGGTCTTCGCCGTTCACCCACCTCGGCTGCGCGCAGCGTTCGACGTCGACTTCGGGCGCCAACCCCAGATGCTGGAGGTATTCGGAAAGCTGTTCGGCCCGTATCCCTTTGCCGACTACACCGCTGTGGTCACCGACGACGAACTCGAAATCCCCATCGAAGCGCAGGGACTCTCGATCTTCGGAGCCAACCACTGCACGGGTAGGCGCGGTTCCGAACGTCTTGTCGCACACGAGCTTGCCCATCAATGGTTCGGCAACAGCCTCACTCTCGGGCAGTGGTGCGACATCTGGCTACACGAAGGCTTTGCCTGTTACGCGGAGTGGATCTGGTCCGAGAATTCCGGTGGCCCATCCTCGAACCAACTCGCGACCAACGCCTATCAAGGGCTCGGGCGTAAATCTCAGGACTTGATCGTCGCCAATCCCGGGCCTGCCCTGATGTTCGACGATCGAATCTACAAGCGGGGCGCGTTGACTCTGCACGCCCTGCGCGGCGTTCTCGGAGACGAGAAATTCTTCGAACTGATCCGCCAGTGGACCACGAAGCATCGGCACAGCACGGTCAGCACCGAGCAATTCACCGATCTCGCTTCACGTTTCACTGATACTCCGCTCCGCCCGTTGTGGGACTCGTGGCTGAATCAGCGCTCTCTGCCTCGCCTCTGACGCGCGTCCTTTGACGCGCGCCGCCCGATGATCTGAAACAGTCGGGCGGTGTGCATGTACGGCCAGCGCGCCGTCGATGCAAGCTCGAGAGCTTCCAGCGCTGAATAGAATTCGGGATCCCACTTCTCGTCGTCGGCGGCGATGAAGTCGGAGAAGCATCGAATTCCGTAGTGGTTGACGTCCCCGAAATCGCCTGTGGCTTCAATCGCATCGATGATGTCCCCTGCGGCGAACATCGTGAGGTCTGAATCGAAAGTGACGCTACGATAACGGCTTTCACCAAGAAGGTTCAGCGCTTCCGTCGGGTCGGCACGCCTCGCCGCGGCAGCAATGGGTTCGGAGAACTTGTTGATCGAGATTACCGAGAAAATTCCACCGTCGGCCAGCGGCGCAGTCACGGCGGGCAAAGCGCCGATCCCTTGCGGAAGATATTGCAGAACATTGTGCAGAAGAACCACATCGAAGGATCCGGTTGCCATCGACCTCGGAAGATCCAGCACTTCGCTGTTCACGAAGGTCATCGATGCACTCACACCAGCGGCATCGGCGCGACCTGACGCAATGTCGAGCATCGCCGGGGAACTGTCGACCAGCGTGACCTGATTCCCGTTCCGCGCCAGGAGTATCGATTCCAGACCGTCACCACCGCCGAGGTCCAAGACGCGAAGCCCAGATCGACCGCCGACATATGTGTCGAGATTTGCCCGAGCCACCGAGTATCGCAGCCGCCCCCATGGCGAGCTCTGCCAATGCGCCCACGCGTCGACGGACTTGTCGAACTTCGAATCGCTTTCAGACATGCTGCCGACCGTAGTTCCACCGAGCAGCGTGCCGCAGCACACCACGCCGAAACATTCCGAATGCGCCGATTAGCTTTGTCTTACCTTTACTATAGAGGTGGGCCGAGGGACGACCCCGACAACACAATTCTCAGGGCACGCTTCCTCGACAGGTAGATCGGGGGATCGATGTTTGTTGTATTCACAATATGTTTCGTGATCGGGGTCGTCGCCCTGATCGGAGCCTTTGCCGTCGGCGAGGTTGCAGATCTGGGCGGCGGCCACGCAGACGGGCTGCCATTTCTGAGCCTGACAACTTTGGCCACAGCACTTTTCGGCTTCGGCGCCGGCGGCGTAGCTGCCACTCTCGCGGACGCTCCGACGTTGGTAGCGGTGATTGCAGCACTCGCACTCGCCGCCGTTCTCGTTGTCGTCACGCGCGGCCTTCTTCTCCCCTATCTCCTTAAACAACAAGATAATTCGCACATCGGGCGCAATTCATACCACGGACTGTTGGGCACGGTCACCCTCACCATCGCAGCCGAAGGTTGGGGAGAAGTCTCGTTCGTCGACGCCGAAGGCAATCGCGTCCAGGCCAAGGCCGTCAGTGCACAGCCGATGGCGCTCACCACCGGCACCACCGTCTACATCGCCGATGTAGACGATCAATACCTTCACGTCGTCACGGTTGACGACGCGATCTAAGGACTCGATACATGCTGCCAATCATCATCATTGCGGTTGTAGTCGCAGTAATCATCTTCATCGTTCTCCCCGCGATCTACGTGAAGAACTACGTCAAGGTCCCGCCGAACGAAGTGGCGGTCTTCACCGGACGAGGCAAGCCGAAAGTCGTCCGCGGCGGAGCCCGATTCAAGATTCCCGGAATCGAACGCGTCGACATCATGTCGCTCGAGCCGTTCAACGTCAGCATCAATCTCAAGAATGCGCTCTCCAACGACGGTGTTCCGGTCAACGTCGAGGCAGTCGGCCTGGTGCGAATCGGTTCCGCCGACGAAGCGGTTCAGACAGCGGTGCAACGATTCCTGACTTCCGACCTGGACGAGCTCCAGCAGCAGATCAACGAAATCCTCGCAGGCAGCCTGCGCGGAATCACCGCGACCATGACGGTCGAGGATCTGAACTCCAATCGCGATTCGCTCGCTCGCAGCGTGGTCGAGGAGGCAGGCGGCGACCTCGCCCGCATCGGCATGGAAGTCGATGTCATCAAGATCGCGGGAATCTCCGACTTCAACGGCTATCTCGAATCGCTCGGTCAGCGCCGCATCGCCGAGGTCAAACGTGATGCCGCGATCGGAACTGCTGAAGCAGAGCGTGATTCGCAGATCCAGTCGGCAAAGGCGCGACAGGCAGGTTCGGTCGCACAGGCCGAGGCCGACACCGCGATCGCGAGTGCAAATCAGAAGCGCGACGTCGAACTCGCTCGCCTGCGAGCACAGACCGAAGCCGAGAACGCAGAAGCCGACCAGGCCGGACCTCTCGCGCAGGCAACAGCCGAGAAGGCCGTCGGCATCGCACGTGAGCAGGCCGAGGCGGCCCGCGTCGAAGCTCGCACCGAGGTCGAGCGTCGTCGCGCCCAGCAATCGGAAGCGGCATTGCAGGCAGATGTCATTGCACCGGCCGAGGCCGAACGCCAAGCCTCCATCGCACGCGCAGAGGGTGAGCGACAGGCCGCGATCCTCCGCGCCCAGGCACAGGCCGAGTCAGCAAGGCAGGCCGGCGGCGCTCAGGCCGATGCACGAAAGCTCGTCGCCGACGCCGTTCGCTCTGAACAACAGGCTGATGCCGACGGCCTTCGAGCACGTCTGGAAGCCGAAGCCGACGGCCGCAAGGTAGCGGCCGATGCGGTTCGTGCCGAGCAACAAGCCGAGGCGGATGGTTTGCGTGCCAAGCTCGAAGCCGAGGCTGCCGGTAAGCGTCAGATCGCCGAGGCGCTCAATTCCTACACCCCGCAGGCCGCGCAGTTGCTCACTCTGCCTGATGTTCTGGCAGCATTGGTCGACGCCACCGCAGCGGCGGCGAAGCCGGTCGGCGACATCGACCGCATCTCCATCGTCGGCGGCAGTGATGGGGCCCAGGGTTCGATCGGCTCGATCCTGGGCATCAGCCCCCAGGTGATCGCCGGCGTCATCGAAACTCTCGAAAGCTCAGGCGTCGATATCACCGGATTGCTCAACGGCCTGAACAAGACCGCATCGGTTCCGGTTGGTTCGGTACACAATTCGGTCCACAATTCGGAAAACGGTTCCGCAACTGTAGACGCGTGATTTCGCCCCGGTCCGCCGACTCTCCCAGGTGTCGGCGGACCGGACGGCATCACGCGCTCGGAAGATGTGAACGCGACTTGAAGAGAATCAGAATCAAGCAGGCAGCGGCGGCGGCTGATCCAAACAGAAGAGTCACCGTGTAGCTCAGCGCCGGAATGCTTTCCGACAGCATCGCCAGCAACGCAGGCACAGCAAAACCGATGTAGGTGATCGAGTAGAACACCGCGGTCAGTCCTGCCAGATCGTCCGGCCCCGCGATTCGCTGGATCTCCAGTAACCCGGAAACCAATGCCATGCCGTACCCGCAACCGAGGATCGCTGCAGCCACGATCGCGATCGCCACGGTCAGCGTCGACGCAACCAGAGCAGCGCCGGCCATACCAACCACCAGAAACACCAGAGCCACAACGGCGCCGCGCGCGCTGCGGTCGGTATCGATCTTTCGCCCCAACGACTGAATCGCGAATCCGCATGTCAGCGCGACCATGCACAGTAGAGCCGAAAAGGCCACGGGCGCATCGCCACTGTGCCCGGTCATGAGCGCCGGAATAACTGCATACGCGACACTGGCAGCACCGAACACCCACGGCGCCAACGGAACAACGACGTAGAGGAATCTGCGATGACCTGCCGAGGGGATCTTGAGGTCGTCGATCAACCTGCGACGGTCGGATTTCGCCTGTGCCGGTCGTGTTTCGGGAGCACGCCACAGCGCCATGGCCGCGAGGACGGTGATCGCGATGTGCAGCACGTACGCCAACACACTCGGCAGGGGCGCCCACTGCGCCAAGATTCCCGCGGCACCCGCCCCCAAGGCGAAGCCGGCAGTCAGACTCATCGCTGCTCGCCTGGCACCCGTGCCTTCCGACGCCGTCGAATCCCAAGGTTGCGTGGACAACTCCTTGACCCAGGAGCCGCCGACGGCCATACCGATCCCCAAGGCGATGCCGCAGAGGATTCTTCCCAGAATGAGAGCGGCAGCGGAGTCGGCCCCGAAAGCGAGCAGCGTCGAACCGGCGATCGCGATGATCGGAGCGGGGAGCATGATCGGGCGTCGACCCAATCGATCGGACAGCGGGCCGCCGAGCAGCAGGGCCGGCACAATTCCGAGGACGTAGGCGAAGAGGAAGAAGTCGACCATCACCGGCGAATAGCCGTGGTCGAGTCGGTACATCACCAGCAGTGGCGTGAATTCGTTTCCGCCCCAGGCCGCGGCGAACATGCTGGCGGCAACGGTCAGCCACAGCCATTTTCCGCCGGTGCCACGTTCACTGCCTGGACGACGTTCGGCTGCGGTCCCAGCGTCTATCGTTTGGGTGCTCATCACAGAGTTCCTTCGAAGCCGAGGCCGTGCACCTGGCGCATGTGTGTGAGGACGGCAGTGTTGTATCCGTCTGCATCGCCTGTTTCGACGAGGTCGGTAAGCGCGGTGTGGTCGGCAAGGATGCGAGACAGTTGGCCGGGGTCGCGTGAGATCGACCGCGCTGTCATCCGTCGTTGCCTGTCGCGCAGACTCGCGTAGAACGAGTCGAGCAAAGGGTTCCCACCGGCGGCAACGATCATCTTGTGAAAGTCGGCATCGATCGCGCTGAACGCGGCAACGTCCCCGCGATCAGCAATCTCACGTTGCTCGATCAGATTCGCGCGCAACGCTGCGACAAGCGTTTCACGTGCGTGCGGTCGGACCGACACCACTCGAACGCTCTGAGTCTCGACGAGTTGTCTGGCACTGACTACGTGTTCCGCTTCCCCATCCGCGACCGGGACGATCAGCGCCCCCTTCTTCGGGTAGAGGCGCATCCAACCTTCCGACTCGAGACGCAGAAACGCCTCACGCACCGGCGTTCGGCTCACATTGGTCCGAGCGGCGATGTCACCCTCGCTGATCAGCTCCCCGCCGGCGAGTTCGCCGGAAAGGATCAGCTCCTTGACTTCGCGGAAGACGTTTTCCGAAGCGGAATACAACATAGACACAAGATGTATTTATACTCCACGCTGGCGGAACCCAGACATTCGGGTCGCCGATCCGAACATCTCGGTCCAACACGGCATCGATCCAGCTAGCATTGCAAGGTGCCAGACAGAAGAGGAGTCAGTTCACGATGAACGGCGCACGCTCCCGCCATCGCAGACTGACGCACTCATGACGTCGCAGATGAAGTCCATGAGGACCCTGACCCGCGAGTGGCTGGCCCTCCCCGATCAATACGACCGATTCACTCGCTATCTCCGCGACAACGGCCTCACGACCGCCACCCGGCTATTACTTGGCATCATTGTCATCGGACTGGGCGTGTGCGCACTACTCAACAGATTCAGTCCGGCCGGTCCGACAAGCACGATTGCGCTGTTCTTCAACACTGTTGTCGTGATCTCGTGCTTCATGGTCGGAGTCTCATGGTGGGTCTTCGGCCCGACAAAGCGCCGCTCGTTCGGTTTCGTAGTCTTCTGCGACATCGCAGTCACAATTTCCGTACTTGGAGATTCCTCGCAGCTTGCGCGATTACTCACCTGTGTCATCTACGCGCTGATCGGTATCTACATCGCCTATTTTCACAATCCGAAGTTGCAGATCGCACACCTGACCTTCTCGGTTGTGATGATCGTGGTGGCTGCGCAGCCGATCCTCTTCGGGCCGGAGCAAGATCCCGCGCTCGGTGTTTCGAAAGTGCTGGTTGTCGTCACCGCACTCGTGGTCTGTGCGTTCATCTCGCAGATCGTGCTGACGATGCTCAGCATGGACGCGTCCAGCTCCGACCTCGATCCCCTCACCGGGCTCCTGAACCGTCGTGGCCTCGACCGCCACGTCGAGAAGGTACTCGCGGAGTTCCAGCGTCAGGAATCGGCGGCACTACTCGTGATCGCGATCGACATCGACCGGTTCAAGACGATCAATGACGTACACGGTCACGACGTGGGCGACCGCATAATTCTCCGGGTTTCACAGCGGTTGTCCGCCTGGGCACATGCCGATGCTGTTGTCGCACGGGTCGGCGGCGACGAATTCATCCTCGCTCAAAGACTTTCCGTGCCGGCCATCGGCCCGATGCTCGACTCGATCGGACCGGCAATGCACTCGAATACCGACGAGATACCGTCGACATCGAGCATCGGAATCGCCGTGCGTACCCACAAATTCGTCGCCGGAGAAGAGCGTGCAACAGCGTTCACCGACATGCAGAAAGTCGCCGATTCGGCGATGTACGAAAGCAAGAGACTCGGCGGCGGACGCGTTCACACGATCGTCACCACTGCGAGCAGGTAGCAGTACGTGAGTTATCAGTAATAAACCGGCCCCGGCACTCCTCCACCCGCTGCCACCGCGTCACCGGTGATCGCGATGCTTCGCGGCGATGCCAGGAAGGTCACGACATCAGCCACCTCTTCGGCGTCGATGATCCGGTGTATCGAGTTCGTCGCGATACCCCGCTCCACCTCTGCCTGCGAGCGGCCGGATTCTTCCGACTCGCGCGCAATCCGCGCGGTCAACCTCTCGGTCCGCGTCACGCCCGGATGGACGACTGTGACGTTGATTCCCTTGGGGCCCAGCTCGTCTGCAAGATTTTTGGTCAGCGCAGACACACTGACGTTGCGGATCGTGTGGGCGATCGAGGTTGCCTGTCTGGCACCCAAACCGCTGATGTTGATGATCCGACCCCAACCCTGGTCGATCAGATACGGCGCTACAGCACGCGCAGTGCGCAGGTAGCCGAGCACTTTCACTTCGACTTCGTCGCGCACGACGTCGTCTGTGGTCGCCTCGAAATCCGTCGGCTTTCCGGCGCTGAACGGAGTCGCTGCGGAGTTGACCAGAATGTCGACGCCGCCGAACTCCTCTACTACTTGCCGCACCGACGCTTGAACTGCGTCGTCGTCTCGTGTGTCCGTCACGACTCCGGTCGCACGAATTCCGAACTCCGAAGCCAAATCTCGGGCAACATCCACGACCGTTTGCTCAGTGCGCGCGAGTATCGCGATGTCGACCCCTTCAGCGGCCAGACCTCTGGCGATTGCCAGACCGATCCCCTTGCTACCACCGGCAACGATCGCACGCTTTCCAGACAGGTGAAGATCCATACCTGCGACACTATCCAACAGGCGATCCCCGATCTCTACGAAGAGGGATCGGGGACCGACTGGATTGTTTCTGTGTCTCAGACCATCAGATCCGCGTACAGGTAGACGTTGTCGGCGTAGTTACCCACACCGTCCTCGAATTGCAGTTCGCCGCCGCAGGTTACGACTGCCAACTTTCGAGGGCCATCCGGGCCGGCCAGCACGCTTTCCTCCACGCCATCGGCCTTCGGACGCGTCGTCACCGCAGTCACCTTCCACGACGTGCTCTTGCCCGTCGCGTCGGATGTACGGATCACTTCACCCGGTTCGATCGTGCCCAGGTCGAACAGTGCACCGTTACCCTGGCCGGTCAAATTGACATGTCCGGCAATCAAAGTCGTGCCGGTGACCGAGTCGAGCGAGGCGCCGTCGAGCCAGATTCCGACGTTCTTGACGTTCTCCGGCGGAGTGAGAACTCCTTCCGGCACGGTGGCGTCCACGATCGGCGCCTGAACACCGACCGGATCGAGCGAAAGGGTGTTGGGAGTCATCAACTCATCCGAAGGCGCTGCCGGATTCGCGGAGTGCGACATGACAACTCCCGGACTCGGTGGAATAGCGGCATCGTCATCGGAGGATCGCAGGCCGACGAAAGCCATGGAAGCACCAGCGACAAGCACCGCGACGAGGGCCAGGATGAACGCGACACGACGCCCCGTGTTCGCGGGCTGATCGTGGTTGGGATCGTCGTATGGATTGGATGGATTGGGATCCGACTCGTACATGGTCATCGAACTGTCTCCTGCGGGATGAGGCACCCCCGGCGCCTCTTGCGAATTGACGCCCCCTGCGTCTGATCTGTGTCGGCACCGATCACACGAATCGTGACCGGTGCCGACGTCTACTACATCTGCCGGGCGTCAGGAACGCTTGCGGCGGAGAGCAACTGCTCCGGCAGCAGCCATACCGACAAGCCCGAGGCCCGTCACTGCGACGGCGACGTTGCGGCCTGAATTCTGTTCAGCGGCACCACCGTCGATGGCAACCGGGCGAGGTCCGGTGGCCTGCTTCGGAGCGGACGGCGCCGGAGCAGCGGGAGTTGCAACCGGCTGCGACGGAACAGGCGCACCCGGAACTACGGGCACGACCGGCACAATCGGCACGATCGGAACAATCGGCACGATGGGCACAATCGGAACGACCGGAGTTGCAGGCGTCGTGGTTGCCGGTGTCGTGGTTGCAGGCGTCGTGGTTGCCGGTGTCGTGGTTGCCGGTGTCGTTGTTGCCGGTGTCGTCGTTGCGGGTGTCGTCGTGGGCGATGCTGCATATCCGACGCTGGCAGACGCATTCATCAACGCCGGCCGAACGGTGTCGAACGACGCGAAGATCTGGCACTGTGCGCCTGCCGTGTTCCAGTGCAGGTTCTCGACCGAATCCGGAATGACGCTTGCGGTCACGGAGTAGTCACCGCTGTCCGCAGTGGTGAGGCACAGATCCACGGCAGTCGGTGCGTCGCCGCGGCCGTCGACCGTCAATTGGTTTGCGCTCAACGTTGCCTTGGCGTTGTCGCCACAGACGGTGAGTTCGGTGCCCGCCGAGGACTGAACATTGATCGGCTTCCGGTACATATTCGTGTTCAGGGTGAACACGGCAGTCTCGCCGGCCTTCAGAGTTCCCGTCGCGGGTGTCTTACGAACGAGGTCGAGCGTCTGCGTGACGTTCATGATCTCGACGATGCGAGCTCGCTCGTCGTCGCCGATGTTCCTGTCGCACAGGCTTTTGAAATCGGCCATCAGCGGATTGTCGTAGTCCGAAACGCACCACACCAGCGTCTGCCGCGCCGAACGCGCATCCTCACTGCCGTTTCCCGAAACGGCGCCGTCGAGCTTGGCGGGATTCTGCAGCAACCAACTGATGACAGCGAGATCGTCGGCTGACAGATCGGGATTGCCCGATGACGGAACCGTCGCACCCATCTCGTCGTTGTGCTTGTCGACGGGCAAACCCTTTTCGTCGACGCCGGCACATGGATCGAGATCGAAGTCCGTGCAGTACATCCATTCCGACTTCGCAATTCCGTCGACGTCGCGGACACCGCAGACCGGCGCATCCACCGCGGCCGAGGTACCCCGATCCGTGGTGCCGTACATCGGCACGATGTTGCCGTCGTTGTAGTGATCCAGCCGAATGCCGGAGATGTCGAGCATCTGCTCGGAGGGCGTGTACTCAGTGCCCTCACACAACCCGGCGGTGAACGCCGGAGCAGCCGCGGTTCGCACAGGCATCGGCGCGGACACAGCTGGTGAAGCAAAAGCAACGCTACTACCGGCCACCGTTGCGGCAATAGCTGCAGTTAGCGAGAGCCGGAGAACAAGCGGCCTACGCCGTGAACCAGACACAGTCATCAAAGCTTCCCTTTCAAGACATTTCGGTAGCGGGAAGGTTGCTTGGATTCCCAAGGCCACGCCACCCAGCGCTCACTTCCGAGAGGATCGGCTGATCGCTTTTGGCAATCAGCCAGTTACTAGATGGCAATGTAGTGCATGTTTCAAGAAAGTCCACCCGATCGTCGAGCCCCCGTACGCAGCTTGAACCTCCGGACGACGAGTTAGCCAACAAGATGACTGCACCTTTGTCCAACCGCACAACTATCGCGATCAACTCAAAATCGGCTCACGTAACCGGGGCGTTCCCGGCATTCCTCCGACGCTAGCCGGTCGGTAACTCGGACATTCTGGGGAAACTCACAGGAAGGGGCGTTATCAGCTCCCACGCAAAAGAAGGGGCCCGCAATGCGGACCCCTTCACCGGAACTTCCAGCCGAGACTGCTTTGTCTGGATTCGGACAACTTGTAGATACCCGGAACAATCCACCGATTCTCTAAATGTGATTTGCCTCACATTTAGAGAATCTGTTGGTTTTTTTCACAGTCTTAACCAATCTTTTAGTCCTCTTTGTGGCGATTACCCAGATCTCCGACGGCGGAAATCTGCCCCCGACAGAGAGCGGAGTACGAGCCTCGGATCAGTCTCGGACCGGAGGCGCCTTCCTTGTGGTAACCGCAATGCGATTCCACGCATTGATCGTGAAGATGACGCTGATGAGCTGGGCAAGTTCCTCGTCCGAGAATTCGCCGGCCGCCTCGCTGTACACCTCGTCCGGAACGAAACCGTCGGTAAGGACTGTCACGGCCTCGGTCAAGGCGAGCGCGGCACGTTCGCGATCGGAGTACATCCCTCGCGCTTCTTCCCACGCGTTCAGTAGGTAGAGCTTCTGCTCCGTCACGCCGACCTTTCGGGCGTCTCGAGTGTGCATGTCCAAGCACCACGCGCAATGATTCAGCTGCGACGCACGCGTGAGGACCAGCTCGACGAGCGTCGGCTCCAGTCCCTTGCGCGCAGCGGCATCCAACGCAATCATCGCCTTGTAGACCTCGGGCGCCAGCTTTGCGATATCCAGTCGTTGGCCTGTTGTTGTAGTCATACTCAAACCGTAATCCCGAAAAGACCCCGAATCATGGTTCAATCCGGTGATGAATTCATGGGCCAATCTTGGGTTCGATCTGCATATCGAGCTGCCACAGGGAATCGGGATTCGCGCTGCGCTGCTTCAGACGCTTCGCGACGCGATCGACAGTGGACTGTTGAAGCCCGGCACCAGACTCCCACCTTCCCGCACCCTCGCACTCGATCTCGGAGTTGCCCGAAACACCGTTGCGGACTGCTACGCCGAGCTCGCCGCCGCTGGTTGGCTTGTCACACGGCCGGGTTCCGGGACCGTAGTCGCCACGCTCGCCAGCACACACAGTCGCGAGGTCGATCCATCGCCGACCCGACGGCGCTTGACCTACAGCCTTCTCCCCGGATCGCCGGACGCGTCGGCGTTTCCCCGCACTGCATGGATTTCGTCCGCCAGACGTGCTTTGACCACCGCGCCGACCGACGCTTTCGCGACCACTGATCCCAGAGGCCGAGTCGAACTCCGAAATGCCCTCACCACATACCTGAGCCGCACCAGAGGCGTTCGCGTCGATCCGAGCCGCATTGTGATCAGTGCCAGCTCGGGTCACGGGATCTCCCTCCTCGCCCGTGCACTCGGAGGAACGATTGCGGTCGATGCTTTCTGCCTTCACCTGCACCGACAGTTGCTCGTCGACGAAGGACTGCTGACAATTCCCATTTCGGTCGACGAATCAGGGACTTGCACAGACGAATTGGCGTCAACGTCTGCTGAGAGTGTTCTGCTGACGCCGACCCATCAGTTCCCGCTCGGAGGTCCCCTCACGCCGGCGAGGCGCGCGACCGCTCTCGAATGGGCCTCGACTACCGGTGGCGTCATCATCGAGGATGACTACGACGGCGAATTCCGTTACGACAGAAAGCCTGTCGGTGCACTCCAAGGAATCGCGCCGCAGCACGTTGCGTACCTGGGCACTGTCAGCAAGACACTGTCGCCGGCCATTCGCATCGGATGGATGGTGTTGCCGGACAGGCTGATCGAACCCGTCCTCGCAACAAAGGGACCCTACGAACGCTGGGTAAGTTCAACGGATCAATTGACCTTGGCAGACTTCATTGAATCCGGAAGATTCGACAGCCATATTCGAAAGATGCGTACCTCTTATCGACGACGACGCGATCAACTGGTTGCGACCCTTGCACAGCAAGTACCCCGGGTCAGGGTCGCGGGGATCTCCGCGGGTCTTCACGCTGTGATCCGCCTTCCCTCCGGCACCGAACAATCTGTTCTTGCGGCGGCGCAGGCGCGCGATCTCGGGCTCGAAGGGTTGTCCGTCTTCCGACATCCCGACGTATCGTCAGTCGGCGGTGACGGCATCGTCGTCGGTTACAGCACGCCGACGCAGTCGCAGTACTCCAGGACGCTGGATGTGCTCTGCGAGGTGCTGCAGGAGGCTCTGCGATAACGCCTGTCGGATCTGCCCATCCGCTCACTTGCCCTGCCCTGCCCTGCCCTGCCCTGCCCTGATGGAGTGAACGTACCGTTCCCCTCGTCTAGGAGGGTGAGAGTGTCGTTCACTCGATGCGGGGTGGTGTGCCGGCCGTGCTCCCGCCCCTTGATGGTGTGAACGGGGCGTTGGGTCGATCTGAGGCGACGGACGTACCGTTCGCTCGATCCGGGGGGGTGGTTTTTGGGGGGTGTTTTGGGTACGAGAAAGCCCCCCAACCATCACTGGTTGGGGGGCTTCTC
>NZ_CAIJDS010000025.1:0-93797 GCF_903819475.1 Rhodococcus sp. UFZ-B548 | reverse complement strand
CCGTCGGGAGGGGTAACCCGGGCTACGCCCGGGTCCCGGACGCACGGGCGGCAAGCCGCCCTGTAACGGAAATTCCCGCCGCTGCGCGGCCGGGGTTGCGGGTATTTCGTTGCGCTAAAACGCAATTTAGAAAATCGCGGCGAAACGAGAATCGTCGCTCGGCTCCATTGGCGCAGGGCAAGAAAATCGGTGGCGCAGTCACGAAATGCATTGCGCCACCGATTCGTTATCTACTGCGCCTGGGTTTGATGTGCCAGAACTGCCGCAGTCCGCAATTGTTCCCAGATCGCGGGGTGCAGACCGTTGTCGAGAACCTGCTCGAACATTTTCCCGAAGCTGTGGGACGGGTCGAGTCGGCGGCCACTCGTCAGTGCTTCACGTGCCAGCGCAGAGCGGCGATTGACCCAGTTGAAGACTCCGGCGAACACCATGAGCGGACCGGCCAAATCCTCGGGTAAAAGTGCGCCGACCTGCCGCATTACCTCGGCGGCTGCATCGGCATTGTTTTCGTCGATGTGTGCGAACAACAGATCGCGCACCGTCACGTCATGCATGGCAGCAGCAATAACGGCTGCGTGCTCATCGGTAACGGTAATGCCGTGCTGTGACGTGCCGTCCAGGTAGTGCGAAAGTGCCAGATCGAATACCCGATCGGCCGCTCGCTGTGGCTCCATGGCGCGTAGAACGATGCGCTTGGCGCCGAAGGCCCGTGAGGCCGCGGCAGCGCGTTCCGGGCCGTGCTGCGCGGCGGTAAACCCTGCTCGGATCTCGCTGCGGGTCTTGAGAATCGTTGTGCCCTCGAACAACGCTTCGGTGATCAGTGGGTGTGCTGCAAGATCGACAGGTGTACCCGACTGTGCGGCAAGTGATCCCGCGCCCGTCCATTGACGTACCAGACCATCGGTGAAAACGAACACAGGCGGAACTGAATCGGGCCGAAATGTTTCGAGCGCTTCGGCTACGTCATTGCCCCGTTCGAGCGTGCCAAAGACAACCACAAGCATCGATTGGCACTCTTCCAGAGCTGGTGTCACACGCAAGGAACTCAGAATTCCCTCCGACACGCCAGGGAGCAGATTGAGGAGGGGGAGCATGGCGACCCTGCACGGGTGCACATCGAGGGTGATGATGACCAACTCGTCCTCGGGAAGATGGCCACCCATAGCCACGGCACCGGCGACAACATCGGACGGGCTGGTCATTCGGAAAGCTGGCATTACGGAACCCCTTTGGGTCGGTGGGCGAACTGGTCAGATTCACCCGATGGATTGGACTGACGAACACTTGAAAGCTACCCCACGCCTACGACAAAAAGGCACTTTGACCTGTGTCTATGTCCCCGGCACACCCGGTGCCGGGGACATAGACACAGGAGGCGACGCAAAGCGCCGGCCTCCCGTAGTCTTAGCTGCTAAGGGGCAGTGATCACCTCGGCTGTGAATCTGCCGATCCGGGTGCGTGACAGACGAGAATTGGTGCCGCGCACATGCTCGAACCAGGCTTCGCGCTGATCGTCCGGCAGAGCGTCCCACGAGCTCGCCGTCAGAGTTTCGTAATCGAGAGCGGCGACAGTCTCGAGCGGTGTGAGCAGACGCCAGCTGGCGAGGCGGTACACGTCCGCGAAGTGGCCGTTAACCGGTGGCCACTCGGTCTCGGGGTGGAGTCGCATAAATGTTTGGGCAGCAACACGTTCCACGGAACGTGCAACCGGATAGTGGCGCGACTGCCGAAACTCTCCGCTGTGAATCTCGTCCCGGAGACTGTTCACGACCGAACCTCCTTGATGGAAGATGAACTGGCCGAAGCTGTTTCGGCTTCCTTCGCCTGCCTGTGTCCAGCAAGTTTGTGATACGGAATAGTGTCCGTCCAATCGCCGCCAATCCTCGCCGGAACAGTGACAGATTTCTTATTGACCCGATCCACCGAATACCAGACACCCGAGCACCTGACCAGATCTCCTTTCGCGATCGTGTCCGGCCCGAAATTGTTGGCCTGACCTGACGCGATCTGCTGGGCGCGGATTCCTTCCCAATAGGTGATCTGGTCGGCCCGCTCGGCGATACGGGTAATCAACGCCTGACGGTAGGTGCCCTCGGCCGGAGGAAATTTCTCGATCAGCTTCACGCCACGCACCACGAAGAGCGTCCGCTCGTGACCGTCGAGCTCGCGTTGGTCCGCGCGCTGCTCTGCGTGCATTTTGTCGATCCGATTCTTCACGGTCACCGGGCTGTAGCGAGCCGCTGTGGTCACCGCTGTCGCCTCCGCGCGCCTACGTGCTTCCTCCGCATTCCCCTCGGCTGCCACAGCCTGTCCCAGGCGCTGATGGACTTTCTTGAGCGCTCGCCGATGCCGCCCCTCCGAATGGTGCCCGACCTTGATCGGCTCACCCCCAGGAGGAAGCTGGGCAGCCGCGCGCTGCTCTGCCTCCCAAGCCGACTCCGCCTGTTCTGACCGGCGCCCCGCCTTCAGCGCGAGCGCTTCCACCCGAGCAGTTTGACGATCAATGCGATCGGCCTCGACCTCGGCCGTCGGCCGCGCTGTCGAGTCGATATCAATCTCGACATCGAAACCACTCGCGCGCAACGCCTCTGCAGTCAACTCAATCAGGCGAACCTTCGGAGCCCGATCCCTACTGCTCCGGATCCCCCAGAAACCGATACTGCGAAACCACCTCCACCCGTGCGCCGCCAATACATCTCCGGAACCATCACCGCGAGAGGTCCCGTCAATTAGCGTTCCATCCGCGGCAGTGTGCGAAATCGTCAACGTCACTTCGAATCTCCGACCTAACAGTGGGGCAGGTAGTCAGTCCGCCCGTCAGCAATTGGACACCTCCAAACCTACCCTCGATATCCGACAAAAACATGCATTCACCTGCGTGTATGTCCCCGCCGCACCCGGTGCCGGGGACATACACGCAGGTTGTGATTGTCTATAGACAGGAACCATCAGGGAACGCGGCAGATGAGGCGAAACAATGATAAAAGCCAGTAGTACCGTCCAAACCGGAAACATTGGGGAATTAGCCATCGGCTACCAGTTCACGAAATTGAATTGGCACGTAGCCCCCAACCCTGCCGGCGAAGTCGGTACAGATGTCTTTCTGCAGCCGCGGACGGCAACAGGCATTGATTCTGGTGCACTCATCGCTGGTCAGGTGAAGAACGGGGACACGTGGTTCGATTATCCGGAATTCGATGCGGACGGAAAACTTGTTGGATGGTGGTTCCGTGATCCCAACAGTGAGCATTTGAAGTATTGGCTCGAATACTCTGTGCCGTTCATCCTGTTCCTGCATGAGGAGTCCACCGAAAAATCGTATTGGGTTCATGTGACACAGGATTCAGTTAAAAGTACCGGCAAAGGTGCCAAGATTCTGGTCCGCGTTGATTCAACTGTCGACAAACACCACATAGGAGACCTCCTGGAAATCGCGACCAAAGGCCGAATCCACTCACAATGGGAAGGGACTGCGTGGGGTAGTGCAGATGTGTTGTCGACTGATCGTTACCGCTATGCGATGTTGACGCCGCGCCTGGTGGCCCCCCACCCGAACTCGCCAGTGACGAAACTGGAACCCCACGAAGCCATCGCATTGTTGATCAAAATGCGGCTGAGGCACCTGACACCGCGCACGGCGGTTGACGCGCTGGCCAAAAGTACTAAGGATCCGGCACCGGACCTCGCGGAATGCCGAAGCTCGACCACGTGGGGGTGGCGATTTTATGCTGCAGCGCACGACATTCTGGGCGGTGACGCCAACATTGACGCGCTCGAAAAACTGGTCAAGGACGCCAAGGCGCCATCGGAACGGGCTGCAGCCGCAGTGTTCGCCTGTGCTCTTTCCGTCGAAGACGGAAACCCACAAGGCGGATTGGACGTCGTAGACGGCGCTCTGACCCATAGCGATTACAGCGACGTCGATCGGGCGTGGCTCCTCCTGCACAGAGGCCGTTGTCTAGCCGAGCTCGGCGATCTCGCAAATGCACGTCTCTGTGCCGTCGACGTCCAAAAAATTCGAAATGTAGCGGTAGATGACCCAACCGCTATGGCAATCACAGGATCGGGCACTGATCTCATCTTCAGACTCAACCCATGGTCGACGGACAGCAAGGAAGTTATCGGTGTTGAGGAAGTGATCAAGGGCCGTGACACCCTCGCGTCGTGGTGGAGTCGGCAGGAGGTAGCGGACGGCCTGGAGATTCAGTTCACCGACCAGTTCCAAGTATGGGTGGGTAATTCCGAGGGCCCAGAACTGGATCCGACCAGCTTGAGGCTCCGGTCGGCGACGCTGCTTGCCGGGATCGCTGCGGATCATTCATCCTGGCGAAGATCGCACACACTCTTGGCCCAGTACACGCTCATGAACGACAGCTCAGCTGAGGAGATCGCTAAATCGCTGGCTGCGCTGAGGCACGCAGGTGAACACAAGCTGATCGAGGACACTGTGCGGCATTTACTAAGGGTGGGGCCCGCAACCGCGGTCCGCGCTGCAGCGGGCGTAGTGCGACTTGAACTCGGGACTCGAACTTCGCTACACGCTGACCTGCAAACGATTTCGTCTGCCTCCGATGTCCTTGAAACAGACTGGGCAGACACGCATGCACGCTGGATACTGGCGAGGTTGAATGATACTGGCGACTTGGCAACTCGGCTGCAGCCGACCTTCTCACTGGAGCATGCACTGCTGAAGGTTTTGTCGAATCTTGTTTCCGTGATTTCAGCGCCGGTCCTGCGTGAGGTGATCGAACACATCAAAGAATCTCCACAGCAAGGGGATATCGGCTCCTCGTACGATTGGGCACGCGTCGTGGAGAACGTGCCAATAAGTGAATGGACCAGCGACGACAGAACGGCGGTTGCCGTGCGCAGCAAGGACGGCCCGGCACTCAAAGAAGCGTTCGATCGAATCCTCGCCAAGCACGATTCCGCCCATCGGGAAACGATTCAGAAGCGAATTGAAGAAGGGAACTTGTCCGCTCTCAGTGCTTTTGGAGATGTACGAGACCTAGATGACGACATAGCGAAGGGCGTTATTGAGAAGCTGTCCTCCGCGACCACCCAGCGGATCTCCGACCTCAAAAGCGGCTCGTTCGCCATGGGAGTGAAGGACTTTGCATCCGATCTGGTCACACTGAATGTCTGGTATCCCCAGCTCGCTTCGTGGGATTCGATCTCCGACCTATTGACGACGGAACTGCCTTTCGTCTCTGACCGCCAGGGAGTGCTAGCGAGGATCGCAATTCTGGGGAAAAAGATTCCTCCAGAGGTGGTCGATGTTATTGCAGGTCCGCTCCATGACTTGATGGTCGCCCTTCCCTCAGAGGGGCCTAGTTTCAGTGATGAGGACGTGCGAGGTTCCGCGGCAGCTGCATTGGCGGCTGTTCGACCTGACGCGATCTCGGATGAGGAACTGTGGGACCTTATGCGCGGCAACGTATACCAGCGTGCAGCGGCAGTCGAAGTAGTGTCAGGAAAGAAATCTGCGAACAGATTTGACGTCCTTGTTGCGATGTCGCGGGACACGGACCCGTGGGTGCGCGCAGTGATAGCGCGTCAGATAGCCCGTGAAAAGCCAGTCGATGGCGACATAGACCGCGCAAATCTGCTGCGTCGGCTGTTGGCAAACGAAGGAACCCTGGTTGCGCGGATGGTGGCGAGCACGATCAATTCGTCGCCACCTGATGATGGCACTGACAAAGTGGTTGGCATGCTCCGCGGAAACTTCTCTGCGGGAGTGCGACGAGCAATCGCTGCGTACGACGCAAAACGGAATCCTGAGTGATTTCACCAGCAATTTAGCGAAAGTGGTCGAGGGATCGAGTTTCTTCAGACTGATGGGGCTCCGTCACTCTCGATATTGAGAGCGACGGAGCCGCGGTGCGGACGTTCCTAGATCCCCAGTTTTGATGTGATCTAGTGTCGCCCAGAGGGTTTCATTGTCACCATCGCGGCGGTGCTGATCGATGGCTGAGATCAGCTTGTCGATCACGATCCTTGCGGCCGGATTGAACGATGCCGCAGCGGCGCCGGCCCAAGCCAGTGGTTCGTCGGCGCGGTTGAGAATGCGGTCCAACGCACCTTCGCATCGGTCGAAGAATTTCCCGGTCCGTTTGGACTGGTTGGCATCCTGATCATCTGCTGCGAGCGCAGACTCGGCCAGGTCGAGAAACCCATTGATGATAGAGGTGGCACGGTTTCGTAGAACTGGGTCGAAACCCAAGGTCGCCCAGAAACTGTTCCACCGCACCCGATATCCGCGTTCGGAGTCGAGCGGTACGAGGTGATCGCGGATCAACCGGCCGAGCGCTTCGTCATCGAGGTCGCGCAAGTGCCCCGCCAGGAGCGCCGGCTTCGACGCCGTCGGCAGGGGTTGTGGATCTTTGACGCGTTGCCAAGGCTGTGGGCCTACGGATTCGATCACGACGGAAGGCTCTCCGCCGGCCACGACACATCAGTCGCGCCGGCCGGCGACGCCCCTGCCTGGTCATCGATCAAGAACTCGGACAGCACAGCGCTGACGCGAGCTTCGATTGCACTGTTGGTGGGATTCATGTTCATGTCCTTATCTGCCGTTCATTTCAGTTCTCTCGCCACAGCTAACACCGAGAGGTCGACAGCCGGCGCGTCATCGGACCAGACCTGCGTTCGGCCCTGAGCCAGGATTTGAGGTCGGGGGTGAACACGCCATGGCTCCACTTCCTGTATGACCTCGTGGGCCAGCACGACACCATGGAAACGAGTAGGCAGCGTCGTGAGGTCAACGATCGAGCCTCTACGGCGGAACTCCTTCATCGACCGCGCTGAACCGTTACTAATGACAACCTGCCTCCACGGCTTGCCCGCGAGGTCCACGATCGCAACCACGTGCGAATCGAGCCATCCACGATCACGCCACGCTGGCAGAACTCCTCGACCTTTTGGTAATGCGATCGAAGTTATGGCGTCGCGGGCGTAATCGGCTTGTTGCTGGCTGCGCAGCTCCGAATCCGGCGCCGGCAGACGCAACTGCGCCAACCGAGGAGAAGGGATCGCCGCAAGCTGGCGGTTGGTGCCAGAAAGCCACCGTCGCACGGTGCGCGTTGAAACCCCGCAAGCCTCGGCGACGACCGCGACGTCCACTCCCCCGCGCTCGGTCTCGCCATAACAGGTCCGGAGCATCATTTCGAGTCGCTTGCGTGTCCACCGCGGCCCTCGCCGAGAAGTCATCGCCGCTTACCGTTCCACGTCGAAGCTATTGATTTGGTAGAACTCCCAGCCGCCGACATAGTCTTGGGCTCGGCTGTTCATCCAATTGATCATTCCCTTGTCGCCCCCATTTTCGTAGGCGCTCCACATGGATTCAACCTGGTCGGGTGTCAGGGCCAAGGTGATCATTCGGTCCCGCGCATACTCCCGGGTGCCGGGCCCCTGTACCGCGTCGATCTTGATCTTCCCGCCGAAGTTCGACAGTGCTTTTCCTCGTGCGCTGCTGCGTACGCTCGACATCGCTTCTTTACGTGAGGTTCGAGTGGACGCGGACTGTTTCGCTTTGCGGGCCAATGCATTCAAGGTTTCGGTGCGTGGCTTCGCAATTCGCTGTCGGCCCTCGGGAGCCAGCCAACGCTCGACTGTTCGTTTGGAGACACCCAAATCACGTGCCGCTGCAGCGGTGTTGATTTCGCTGCGCTTTCCCGGTCCGTAAGCGGCCAGCAGCTGAGCCTTCAGGTTCGACGCATTTGGCTGTCCGGAAATGTCGGCCCCTTGCCGGCCGGTCAACTTCCCGAAGAACTCCCCCTGAAGTTTTCCTCGTTCCCCCCGCAAGACTTCCCGGATGGCAGTCTGAGTGACACGAAGCTCTTTGGCTGCTCGCGAGATATTGATTCGGCCGGCCACGACAGACCCGAAGTCGGAAAGACTGTCTGCGATGCGCGAATACGACGCCCTACTGAGTGGGTTGCGTGCCATCAGGAATCACTCCCCTCCGCACTAGCTGCCCACTCGTTCGGAGCAATCAGCTCCGACTTCCCCCGATAACCTTTGCCGTCCAAATACTGCAGGTGGTCGGACAACAGCGCCGATCCTTCCGGCTTGTAGTTCCCGAACCCCCGCCCGAACTGCTTCTGATCTCCAGGCCACGCCAATTGTGGATCGCGCTCGTCGGAGACGTACAGGACGGTGTCCTTGGTGACCGCTACAGGCCACACTCCGCTGTCCTCGCCGATCTTCGCGATCCTATACATGATGTTCGCGCGAGATTTAGCGACAATATGGTGGTGCCGCTCGGGCGAGTAACCGGGTCGCCCGGCCAAATGCATGTCGGAATTGAGCATGCCAATGGTGTGCGTGTAAATCACTTTGTTCTGCTCACGCGCCAACAGTGCATCGGTGTCACCCTCGATATCCAAGGCGGTTCGCGCATCGCGAATGCGTTCGTACCACGGCACCAGAACGCGCCCGTGATCTCGCCAGACGAATGCTTCCAAGATCTCCGGCTCGTAACCGAGTTGGGCAGCGCGTTCGAGAGTCGGAGTGGTCACCCACTTCGGTTCGGAGACAGACAGCCCCATCGGATTCAAGGGATTCGGGTAACGCCAGTCCGCTGCGTCGGGGATTTCGATCAGCCAGTATCCCGGAAGCTTGCGATCGAACACCATCCCATCCGGGTGATGCTCTGGCTCCCCGATCGGCAATTCGAGACCAGCAATACCGGCAGCATAGGAACCGCCGCGATCGAAGGCATGAACGTAGCGGCATTTCGCCTCTGAATCGGAAAGGGTTCGCGACCAATCGATATCGGCTTCAAAGATCTGGAACTTCTTCGCAAAATCCGAGTCGGACGGCGCGAAGATCCGCTTCCATTCCTTGGGGCGCGCGGCGATCATCAAGTCGATCCCGGTCGATGCAGGACTCACAGCCCACGGGAATCGGAGCGCCCCGGCCAACAACGCAAGCCGCCTTGCCAACGTGGCTGCGGTAGGAGAGTCACCAAGTACAGGCATCTCTTTCGGATCCTGACTCATCCCGGAAATCAGAGCTACCCACACGCCACGTGCCTCGCCTCGCCACACACGAGTCCACGTCCCTAGCCGGTCCCCCGGCTGCCCGCCAAGCTGCCATCCCTGAGCCAGCGCATCGGTCACAAATGCAGATTCAGCCGACAGCTCCTTGAGTCGATCATTCCTGTTGCGTTTCCCCAACGAACTGGTGTCAATACCAACTTTCTGCGCCATCGCATCGGTGATCCAGATCTGACCAGGCACAGACCACGTGTCAGACGTCCACGTCCCGAGATTCAGCGTCGTGACCAACTCGGCGACATCTCCGACATGCGCGATCGGAGTAGCCAGCTCGTGGCGAGTGCCGTCCGGCAGCCATACACCGTCGACATCGAGTACTGCAGCCGGCGCAGTGAACGCGGCCGCCTTCTCCTTGCCGGCCGTCTTCACTACCTTCGGGCGAGTCTCAGGGCCCTTCGGTGCCAGCGCTACCAGCGGTGAAGGTTCGGGAGCAGGTTCGATTTCTTCCTGATTTTCGGCTGTGCCAGCTGCAATCGCCCGAGAAGCAGCGGTGCTCTGCCACCAGCACGGGAGGTGCATCACGAGTCCGTCGATCTCCCAGCCAGCTTCGTCGCCATGGCAGAGAGCGCAGGTAGATGTAGGTGAGATCTGGAACCCGTCTGCGGAGAATCCCTCTGCATCGGTTTCAATCGCCATTTCAGGCTCCTTGTCAGTGACAGAGCTGGTTAGACCCTTTTTTTCGTTGGACGGGATTGGCGAAGATACTGCGAACCCGGTAATGGACGAATTCGCTCGCGCTTCATCTGGCGAATCGTGAAGGTCCCGTCCATCGATGTCTGTAGGAAGGTCGGCAGGCTTGCTATCCGGTACCGGACCGTGGGGATCGTCAGATCCCGTTCTCACCTCAAAATCGTCCGAACATTCGCCGAACAACTTGTGCAGGCGTAGTGCGACCATTCGTTGACGACGGTTCTCGCACTTGATCATTCGCTGCACGGTGTAGCGGGGCATCCGGCCCTTCCGCTCTTCCGCGATCAGCACACCTTCGTCGTATAGTGCGCGCAGTGCAGTGCCCCGATCAATTTGCAAGGAATCGGTCAACATCTGCCCGGCGGATTTGAGGACCTGCTCAAGGGCCAGCAAATCAATGAGAATCTGCGGTTCCCCATCGCAGGGCCGTGGGTTGGCGACGACATAACCCAGACGGATTCCTCGACCCTCCTCTCTCCACCGAGCGGTGCCATCAGATGTTTCCCCGACAACGCTGCGCCGCCAGCCAAGTCGCTTGGCCAACGACCAGTCACTTGGCGCCTCACCAGTTTCGACGTCGTCGACGTATGCTTGCCCATTCCTCAATGCGTGTATCAAAAGCTCACGTACCCGGGCGCCCGGTCGCATCGGGAGGTCAGGATCGACCGCCGCGGACGCGGCATCGGTTAGACCGACAGCTACGAGGTCTCCCATATGTGCGACTTCGTTTTCCGTCAACGCGCCCAATTCGACAAGGAAGCGTGACATGGCATGCCAGCCGGCCCACAATGAGCCCAAAGCGTCGGCTTGACGTACGCTTTCGCCGCCCTTTCTCAGCTGATTGGCGTACTGTTCGCCTGCTGCAAAAGCGGCGGAACGAACTTCATCCAAGCGGGGGCACAGCCACTGCAAATAAGTGGCCATTACCAGGGCACGTCCGTGGCGGGATTCAGGGCCATCCAATTCTTTCAGAACATTCAGATCGATCTCTGACGCCTGGAGAGGGATGACGAGCATTCTTTGAGCTGCTGACCCTGGCCTCGGCATGATCTCCGACGTAATCAGGGCAGAAGCGCGGGGTGGTGTCCCGTCAAGGATTCCGAGACCGTCCCGGGTGCTCCGTGACCGCTCTTCACCATTGTGAACCAGACGAGCGAACTCTTCGAGAGCTTTCTGGGCGGTGGCGAAGTCACGCGTGGGAGCGACGTCATCGGCCCAATAAAGGGCATCTTTAGAAGCATTCAATTTGATGCGCAGTGCATTCAACGTGTCACCGTTACCTGACATCGATGAAGCAGGACGTCGACGGTCCCATTTCTCGCCCCAGTGATGCATCGCCAACGAGGCAAGCGAGGTTTTGTAGCTCCCTGGAGACCCGACAAGTGCCATCACCCACGGGTTTGGGCCTAGCGCGGACCTGAATACATGCCCGAGTAGTGCTGCCGAGACCCGGGTAGGCGTGCGTTCGAGCATCGATGCCGAGTCGCAAAGAAACGCGGCCCGGATCCGCGCAGGATCCGAACTGGGCGCAGGTAAGTCGAACATTCTCAATGGGCCGGTCAACAGCACAGGTGCTACCCGTCCGCCGTTCTCGTCGATAGCACCGCCGGCGTGTACGAAGAAATATTTTCCTTGCGCGTCCCGTCGCCATCCGGTGGATCGATACCGTACAACGCGTCGAATCTCGCGTCCGCCAGCTCCTTTGAGTGCATCACGAAGCTTTGCAACGCCGCTTGGACGGCTGTCGTAAGCAGGAGGGCCTGGCAGTGTTTCCACCCACGCGCAGTCCCGATACTCCTTTGCCGGGATCCGGACCCGCAGAAACTCACGGCTGTCCGGATGCGTGTATCCGATGATCACCGCAGTCAGCTCTTGCGGCGAGGCAGGGTTAATTTCACTCTGACCGGCCATCGCTTCGCGGCCCATCAAATCAGGCTCGTCGACGTCCACCCCATCGTCGGTGACTTCGAGATATTCCATCTCGACGATGCGAGCATCGATATCCAGCACCAACTTTGCCTGCTGATCGCCGTCTTTCCTGGTGACGATCTCGACGAGGTTCCCTTCGATGATTCGATAGACAGGGGCGATGAAATTGGTTCCGCGGATGCCATTGCGAACCACGACCGATGTCGCAGACGGACCGTTCGCCGCGGTGGCCTCGTCCGCGTTAGCTTCAGTGACTGGCGCGGGTTCGAGCTCCGGATCCTGCAGCAGCGGAGGGATCGCGACGCCGGCGACCTCATGAGCAGCTCGCGCCGCCACCCGAGACGCATTCCAAGCAATCGTCGCGGACTCGACGGCTTCGCCAGCCCACTCGGTCCCCTCCTCGGCTGCCTGCTGAACGACTTTGTCCACGAGCTCGCTCAGATGCTCAAAACGGCGCTCAGCCTCCAAAGCCCAGCGCTGAGCGCGCACCAACTCTTCATCGGACTCGACCTGCGTGTCAGCTAGATCGATACGCGCTACAGCCTCAGCGAGCGCGACCTCGACAAGGGCCTGCTTTTCGACCACGTCAGCAGCGAAGCTATGTGCTGCGACTTCTCCAGGACGGACCGGAGTAAACCCACCCCATTCGTCCTCGTCCGACCACAGCCCAGCCTCGACGTGGTCGGTGAAATCAGACTTCGGGGTGACTATCGCAGGGAGCAACAACTGAACCTGTGCGCCAACTCCACCTAGCAATGACGCAAGTTCTATGCCGCGCTTCCATCCAGCGCCATCTCTATCGAGGACGACGCGGACCTCTGCACCCTCGAAGAGCTCAGCGGAGGTAACTGGAAAGCTCAGCCCACCCTGCGCATTGGTGGTCGCGACCAACCCCAATATCTCAGCGGTCTCGACGTCCTTCTCGCCTTCGAGCAACCAGACCGGTGACCGCTCAGACAGGGCGGACAAGAGGGCGGGAAGCTGATAAAGGACAGAATCAAAACCGTCGGGCTTGCGCTTGAGACGGGTGCCGTTGGCACTGACAAACAACTGCCGGAACTGCTTGTGACGTGCGCCGTCACAGGAACTGCATTCCTCGCGGATGACTTCTTGGACGACGGTGCCGTCCGCCGACACGTATGGGTAGACCCTGACTCGAACCCAACTGTGCTCAATCTTGGGGTCTGGTGCAGCTACGGCGATTCGAGCCGGCAACCGCCCGCCTTTAGGACGTCGTCGACCCGCACTCCGTTGTTGAGCCGAACGGCCGACCCGAGTGAGTGCATCGCGCTCGGGAAGAGGTTCGTCGAACAGCTCGACCATGGTCAGGCCAAGGCCTTCGGCAATTTCCAAAGCAGAGGCGTTGCAGCCGTGGCAATGCAAAAGCACCATGCCGCCGCGGTGACCGTTGACCCAGCTCACTGACAAGGACGCATGTCGGTCCGCGTGGACAGGGCATAAGGCCATCAACTCGTGAGGGCCTCGGTGTTGGACCCCACCACTGGACTCGACCGCGATGCGTACGCGGTCGAACGACGACATAGGACCCGTCGCTGCGCCGCTCGATGCAGCCGCCGTCATGCGATTGCCTCAGCGACACTCGTCGCCAAGGATGGCGAGTGTGCTCGGAATTTGGTTAGAATGGCCATAAGTCCTCTGGACTTGAGTAAGTGAAGTTCGGAAAGTGACCTCGCAAGTCGCTTCCCGGGACTGAAATCGAATCGAAGAACCCCCTCCGGCCGGCAAAGCAGTGGGGGTTTTTCGCTGTCTAGGGCCAACTCATGCTGGAACCGAAAGTTCGCCGTCGGTCGCTTCGCGAGCAGCCTGGGTTCGATCAACTGCATAGCGGGCGTCGTGGATGCGGAGTCGCTCCGGATCCAACTTCTTGAGGATGTAATCAGGAATGTCGAGGTTCGAGGCGCGCGCCATGACGAGCACCCAGTAGTCCCCGAGATCGATCCCGAGTTCGTCTGCCCGACGTTCGTAGACCTTGGCCTGGTTGAGGGGTGCGCGCACGGAGAGGCACCGGCGCGCGCCTTTACTTGGTCGTCCCATGGGATGAGCGTAAATCGATTCTGATTCAGAAACGGTGATGCTGGTTGTGTCAGCGTGTCGTGCCCGGCGCTGCTCATGTCTGAAATCCCCTCAACCCTCGCAATGAATGCCTCTGATTAGAGGAAGATCCGCGTGCCCCGCGCCGTGTGACAGATGGGGTCAACAAATCTTCGTGCGCATCATGTCGCGAGACCTGGACGGGCCGAGTCGAAGCGGAGTCAGGTTAGCGAGGCATGCACTTTCCCACTACTACGTGTGACCTATCTGCGAAGTTGGTGGGGAGTGGGGGGAGTGGAAAGAAACAGCAGTTCAGGCGGCAAAAACCGCTCCCCACGTAGGTGGGGAGCGGGGTGGGGAGTGGGGTGGGGAGCGGCTTCAAAGACACGAATCGGCCGTTTGCGCTCGCCCGGATCTACGATCTGTTTTTAGGCTACGAAGGCAGGCGATTCGATGCCACCTTCGACTGCCGTTCATGTGGGCCTGGAAGCAGAGACGACCTCCGAGGCTTACTTTTTGCTCCTCGAAGGTCGTCCCCCACTATCGTGCGGGCGACCGCAGGTGCAACGACAAGACGCCCGCGAGCAATCGGCTGCGCGATTTGGAACCGACGACCTTCACTTGCTCGTCAAGCCAGTCACGTTGAGCGGTGGTGAAGCGGAACCAGGTCTCGACGGGTCCTTTGACCGTGAACGGCTCTTGATGGACTGGAATCCCTGAGGACGATCTGCCCGCGACGGGTTGAAAGAGGGCTCGCAGTCGCTCGATGCCTACTGCGTCGAATGCCTCGATGGCAACATCGGCGTGATCGCATCGCCGTTCGGCTGCACGATTCACCAAGGCGTCGCGAGTGGTGCGATCCAGGTAGGCCGTGACAGTCACCTTCGAGGTATCTGCAGCCGGCGGATTTCCTTCTTCCAGAATCTGGGCTGGGGGCGCTTCGGTGACTGCGGGTGGAGACTCGACGACAACAGGAGGCGCGTGGGGTGGTGCGACTGGAACGGTGACAGCTTCGGGTTCCATCGGCTGCACCCGCACTGGAGATTCAGGCGCCGAGACGGCGGGTTGAGGGGCGTCGGTGACTCGTTTGGGAGTCGGCGGGTGAGGAGCTGTGGAGTCGATCTGGGGTTGAGCCGTGTCCGGTGTCTGTGGGCTCGTAGTGCGGCGAGGCTGCAGCCCGCCGGCCGGGGGCAAGAGACCAGCGAGTCCCTCTGCTCGGTTGGGCTTCGGGGCGAAAGACTTGGCAATGCTCTTGCGGTTGCGGACCCTATTTTCACTCATGCCGAAGCCCTCTCAGCGGTGATGGTCGACATCCGTACGAGGATCTCGCGGGTGAGGTTCGAGTAGTCCTCGGCCAGGCCAGAGGCGTTTCGCGAGAGCATCAGATCCTTTGGTTTCGTGCCTTTCCTCAGCGCTGCGATCCGTGATGCGGTTTCCCCGGCCGATCGTTCCTCGAGCTCATGCACCAGAAGTCCTTGGCGTCGCGCGTCGAAGGCGGTGGTTTCCATCGTGCGGATCCGAGATTCGAAAGTCGGGGCCGAATCGCCGATCATCTCCTCGACTGCTTCCCGAATCGTTGCGTCAAGTTTGGTTGCGCGTGAGCTGACGCCGAAGAGGCAGATCCCGCCGAGTTGGAGCTGGGGGTTCACGGCAGGAAGGTTTCGTTCCGGATCTCCGTCTCGTGCTGCCGAGAACTGGCCGGCGATCGTTTCCATGCCGTCGAGGCTGGCATCATCTGCGCGGATTGGAATGACCACAGCGTGGACTACTTCCATCACTGCTTCGATGATCGTGAGATCCGTCGGAGGGGTATCGAAGATAATGACGTCGTAGTCTGCGGCCACTTGCAGCAACATGGCCAGTAGAAGCTGTCCTAGTCGTTTGCCTCCCTGGCGTTGCTGCCTGGACACCATGACTGCGGCAAGGTCGAACATTGCCGGGCCGCCTGGAACGATGTCGAGATTCTCGCGACCACCGACGTTCTGGATGATCGGCGGTGCCGACCCGCTCAAGAGGGCTGAGAACAAGGGCACGCCGTCCTCCTTCACAAACCCTAGGTCGCGGCACAAGTTGGCCTGGGGGTCGAAGTCAAGCAAGAGAACCCGGTAGCCGCCGGCAGCGAGTAAGCCTCCGGTGTTCGCGCAGAGTGAGGTCTTGCCCACTCCCCCTTTGCCGTTGAAGAATCCGAAGCAGGCAGGCAGTTGCTGATGAGTGGGTGTCGTTGGAACGGCATCTACAGACATGGTGGTTCTCCCAATGGACGTTGGTTTCTGACGAGTGGTCTGTAAGGAAAGTTAGCAGGGGTCCTGGACAACTCGCGGTATGCCACGCGTGTGGGGCCGTATGTGTTCAGGCATGTGGGTCGGCAAGCGGCGCCGCGTGTAATGCCGCGTGTTTGCATGCCGATGTAATCGCAGGTGAACACGTATGTGAACACGTATGTGAACACGTATGTGAACACGTATGTAAACACGCGTGAGTCGCTGCAGGGAATCACGCGTGAAGAAATGCGGATAATGATGCGTGAACACACGCGGATGAAATGGCGTGTAAAGAAACGTGGTCTTCTGCGTGTTGGACTGCCTGGGGTGATACGGGAGATGAAACGTGGTTCTATGCGTGAGACTCCGCATGATCAGGTGCGGAGTGCACAGCGGTTTGATGTGCGGGTGTACATCCGTGATGTTTTGCGTGACCGCTCGCAGGATGATGTGCGTGCAGAAGGATGGGCTTGCGTGCGGGGTGGTACTAAGGGTTCTCGTACGGCATGTGGTGCGGGTCTACATGCTGTGCCACAGGCGGAATCAGTTGCCAATTGGCGTACGGATCCGCCTGCTTGTAGGCGAGGGTGACCGGGTGCGTGATCAGAATTCTAGAGCCCCGGACTCACTACTCACTCTGCGTGATTCAACATGGCTTGCTTTGCGTGAAGGTGTGCGTGAAATAGCCGTTTAGCTGTACTGATGTGGGGTTCGTCGTGGATCGCCGATGGCGCCACGCTGTGCACGCTGTGCCTTGATGCGATGTCCGAGGCCGGCGACGGTGCGGACATCTGCGGCCTGAGCGATGGCGTCAGCCCGGCGAAATCCGTCGAGTTCGACGGCTAGATCGACCAAAGTGTCTTCGAGGATGTCCTCGGCAGCCGCATATAGGTCCCAGAGCTGCTTGAGCTCCCACGCGCGGATCAGGGGATTAGAGAAATAGAGCCCGTCGACGATCTTTTGCACCCGGGCTACCTGGGGATTTGTGCGTTCGTGCGCCTGCGACCAGATCGAAAAGTGGGAACTCGCCGAGCAGGTGACCACAGTCGTGTCCAGTTCGCGAGCAACTGCGGACCAGGATGTGGTCGTTTCGAGGCCTCTGCGCGCATGTCTGGCGGCCTCGCCGAATGCCCGTTGGCACACTGTGGCGTATGCGGCGGCTGAACGTCGCGCTTGGCTTAGTTCGCGCAGTTCAGACAGGGTGGTGAAGCTTTGGCGTCCGCGAGTGAACTCGGTCGCAGCCAACAGGGCGTCGCTGCTCGTCCATTGAAATCGAGACTGCCTGTATTGGTCGCGGTGCCAGCGGAGATCGTCGATCCATGCCGAGTTGAGCTTGAGGCCCATCTCGCTGCCAGGAACGGTCATAGAACAATGATGACACCACACCGGTGGTGTGTCATCAGTAGTACTAGTTGCGTCCCGACAAATCATGCTTATCGCCTTGTTTGGAACTTGAAGGCATTCCAACGGTCGCATGCCAGTCATACCGACATACCAGCCAAGCGGCTTCGCAAACATTGCCACTCACTTTCAAAGGCGTCCCAGAAGCGTCCCAATGTCGCATAATGTGCCAGTCGAATTGGATTTGATGTGAGGTTGGGACGCTTGTGGGACGCCATGCATATGGTCGTGTGATGGAATCGAGCTTGCCACTTCCGCATATGTAGGCAATTAGGCGCTTACGTCTTGGTCGTATCGAAATGATCCGATAGGTTTCTCTAACGGCTGTGGATATGACTTGGGTGCAAGATTCGCGGGTCTTGGGTGAGGTGTCTCGTCGCACCCGAGCTGTCCAGGGAGGGCTGTATAACTCTCAGCAAGATCACTTTAGGTTTTGAGCGAGCGTGTCTCGTTCCCTGTTCAGTATCGGAGATTGACGTGAGTAGCACGCATAACCAAGGCCCGTCTCAGTCGGCTGGCGGGCACCGACCACTCGCCGGGACCTTCCGTTCGGCCGCGGCCCGATCGGTCGAGAGCATCGCTTCCGCGTACATCGAGGGTGACAACGACGAAATTGAACAAGGGTCGGAAGTACCCGCGCATGTGGATCGCCCCGCCGAGACTGAACCTGCTGGAAGCCAACAAGATCGGGAGTCAATCGACCGTTCCTCTGACCTGGATGGGGGAGGGAAGTCGTCAAGTGTTCGGGTGCCGGCAAGGTGCCATGCGAAGCTCGAGGAGATGCGGGCGAGCACGGGGATGACGAACGGTCAGATTTTCATCGTCGCGATCGAGGAGACTCATGATCGACTGCCGGAACTGCTCTACCCTGGCGGTCGAATCGGTGGGGGATTATTCGCAGCCCGCGGCATTCGCGCCAAAACGTCACGTGACGATAGTGAGACGCAGGTAACTTACCGACTATTTCATGCCGACTTCGACGTGATTGACCACCTTGTGGCGGAACTGGGCGCAAAATCCCGCTCGCATCTGATCGCGGCGGCGCTGACCGGATATTTCTTCAAAGACGACGAGCCCGCAATATGACGAGGGGAGCGACGAGGGCGCCTTCAGCGCTTCTTGTTTGCGAGTACCCAAAGGAAAAGAACAAGCACGGGGGAGAAGGCGACAGGGACGGCGAGTACCCAATGCGTCACTGTCCCTGTCTCCACCTCCCTGTTGATCCAAGTCAGTAGAAGGGCTGCGACGAGCCACAGGAACGCGACGTGGCGCCAGCGCAACCGCCGCAAGAACAGGTTCAGTCCCACAGGCAGTTTCAGTCTCGACATTCGGTTTGGCATAGCTGGCTCAATTCAGTTGGATATCGACCATGCGGAGTCGGTCGCTGGCAGAAAAGTAGGCAAGCGCGTCAAAGCACGCTGCCGCCGCTTCAGCCATTTGGACGGCCCTTCCGCGCGCCCGTACAGAAACACCCCATAGATTGCAGGTCTGTTCAGTGGTGGGCATATGGGTAGGTGGGATTCCCAATGCGCCGGCTGTCAGCTGCCGTGTATCAGAGTTCTGGTGCCATTTTGGGAACAGATCCAGTTGTGAGAACAGGTGCCTGAGTAGCCCTGTGTGTTCCTCCGGATGGAAGCCGCCCGCGATATGTCCCTCAATGCTGCGGGCCAGCGTTGCGAGCGGGAGGGCCGCCGCGTCGTCGACCAAGGCGCCTCCACTGGCCAGCGAGATCTCCCACGATCGCCCGCTGCCTGTGTCTATTGCCGCAATTTCCCGTACCGGGCGCTCGCCGTTGTCGGTCGCTGCGGTATTGACGTGAACAACAAACAGATCGCGACCGCTGTTGCCGAACGGTGAAGGAGTTGCCATGGCGTGGAGGGTAGCTGCCAGCATGGACTGGATTGCGATCCTTGCCGATGCGGCATTGTCGATCTGAAGTGTCGAAATCAGTTGTTCTGTGTAGGGGACCGACGATCAGGATAATCGGCGAGGACTGCGGTGGTGAACGCCTGATACTGGGACTCCGCGAAGTCGGCGAAAAGAGTAGCGACCGTCCCGTCGTATGGCTTGCCCTCGATCGTGATTGTTGTTTTCGGCGGGCCCTCGCCAATAGTGGTGTGTCTCTCCAGCGCTCGATGAGTGACCTGGTCCCGCACCAGTTTGAGGAGTCTGAACTTGTTATCGCCCATTAAGGCCTGGCGCCACCGTTCCTGGCCTTCGTGGAGCTGCACACCGTTCTTCCTGATCGCCTCCCTCAGGTGTTCCAGGTCAGACTCGCCATGGGGATCGAACCGCCCTGCTCGTCGCAGTCGATACGCAGCAGCTGCGCAAAGATCGAGGCAAGTCAGGGCCGTGCGCGAGGCAAAATCGATCGGGGCTAGTTGTAGGACATCGAATTGCTCGGGTGCGAAGCGTTCATGGATGTACGTGTCACCCTTGGGGCCAGCCATCTCTTGCGCCAGTCCCGCAGCTATGCGAGTGAACCCCACTTGAAAGGCAGCTGAGGCAATCAGTGCTGAAGCGGCCTCATAGTCTGCGGGGAGTGACTTGAGGCGATCCGAAACAGTGTTTGAGATCGTCAACAGGCGAACGTCGTCACTCGGTCTGCTCATCCCTAATTCTCTCGCACGTGACGAGTGGATATGTAGAAAATGGGAAAGCGAAAAGGGCCCCACCTTTGGACGGTGAGACCCTTCCCTGGCCGTGCGGTTCATTGTTTGACTGCTGACCTTGTGCAGAGTTGAGGTCAGGGGAGTCAGGCGGTCACTTTCGCAATCGCGTCGCGGAAGTGGTTGGTCAGATCCTGGAGGGCGGTCGTTCCAGCGGAGTCGATGACCATTTCTCCGTAGCTCTGGTGAGCTCCGGAACCGATGAACGAAGCGAACTTCAGTCCTTCAGTCCCGATCTGTGCCAGTGCATCGGCGCCGTCAGAACCTGCCAGCGCGGTGAGATTCGAAGCGAGCCCACCAAGGTCCCCTGTCTGGGACTGCTGAGTTAGCTGCTGGCCGGTCGCCGACGATGCGGACGCTGCTCCGAGTTTGGCCGGATCAGTCTTCTGTCCACCCCCGAGCGTGCCTACCGCGATCTTCGCGAAGTCGAGGATGTGGGGGAGTGCACCCAGACCGGCTCCGATGACATCGCCGGTTTCGATCGCGTGCCAGAGCTGCTTCTGCAGTTCGCCGGCGGAGTTGGCCAAACCGATGATATCGAGGTTGCCGACGAGTCCGACGATCATCGACACGATCTGAGCGGTACCGGACGGGTCGGGGATCATCGCGATGAGTGATGCTGCGGTCTTGTAGTCCAGTCCTGCAGCGAGCTTGACGAGTGGTTCGAAGAGAACATTGATTCGGTCGAACTCGGCGTGCACCGCCTTGACCTTCGCCATGGGATCGAGCGCGGGATCGAGAACGATCTGCGGGATCCGAGTCGTGAAGATGTCGGCGACAGCTGGAATGTTGTTGGCCAATGCGAAGGCATTCGTCCCGATGTGGGTGACCTGATCGATCAGGACACTCGGCTTGATGATCGAGAGCGCGTTCGCGGCAACGGAGAGCCCATCCGCCGGGGTGGACGTCAAAGGTGAAACCTGATTGGCGAGAGCATCGACGGAAGCCTGCAACTGCGGCACCTGCGCCGCGCCTGTGGCTCCCTGGACTGCCTTCGTTATCGAATCGGCGGCCTTCAATGCGCCGGCCACATCGATACCCTTGACCGTCTCGACGATCTTGCCGGCCGTGAACTCGGGCGTCGATGCGTCCGCTGACTTGAGTGATTGTTCGACGGCGGGATTCTGAGTCACCCACTTGGTCGTATCCGCTACAGGGACCAGAGTGTTTGCAATGTCGGATGCCGCTGCGCTCACGCTGGCGAAGTCGGGAGAACCAGACTGGAGCTGCTTCTGCAGAGTGTCGACGTTGCCGGCAAGGCCCGGGAGATCAACCTTCGAGTAGTCCGAAACCAGGGCGTTCTGCAGGGTCGCTGTGTTGGGCTGAGAGCCATCACTCTGCTGTGGACCGGATGCAGTAGGGGGCTGTGAAAGTACTCGGCCGAGACCGGCAAGTAACCCGTCCTTGTTGCTGTTCGTCGAGCAGTAGAGGTCGTCAGGTGCGCAGTACGACCGCGTTACCGAGGCTGTCTTTCCGAATCCGCCTGGCCGCGCCCCCGCAATACCGACTCCGTCGACAGCTGGACCGACGAGAGTGTTGTCCTCGCTCGGACTCTGTCGGGGATCGGCAACCAAGCCGACCGCGATCAGCTTCTCCGCGGGAATCGGACCCTTGTCGTGCCCGATCAGCCACGTCAGATCGCCCGCGACATCCGCCCCTTGGCTGTAACCACCGAGAGCGAAAACAGTACTAGGGCACTCCGTTGCCCGGGTCTGCATGACTTTCGCGGCAGCCTCTATTCCGGTGGCCTTACTCGTTCCGTAAGTCTTGCCCTTGTTGAACGCGGATGCTTCGTAGGCAGGGTAAGTGACTTTGATGGAGCTTCCGAACTGCTGAACAAGCGGATCAGTCACTTGCTTGAGAAGGCCCGTCGCCACCGAAGAATCTGCTCCCGAATCTGTCTCGAACGTCCCCGTCATCATGACCACCTCCGCAGTGGGGCAGCCTGCAGAAGCCGGTGCGGCATGAGCGGTCCCCGGCGTTGAGATCGTGAGCAGAGTTGACGCCACGGCTGCTGTAAGAAGGGCCGCCGAACCTACCGAACGGGCGCGTCGGTAGTCGGTAGATGGGGAAGCGATGGTCGTCATGACAGATCTCTTTTCGTCATCGATTACAGCGAGGGCAAAGTGGAAAGACCGCTGCCCGAATGTGCGGTCACGGTGTTCGGCAGAAGGTCGACGACCGTGAAGACGGCGCGGTGAGCGAGCGACATCAGCTGTCCCAAAAGTTCGGGATGACTCACGGAAGGGATACGTAGCGCTGCGTCGAAACTTCCAGCAGTCTCGAAAAGAAGGGACGATTCCTTCATCACGAAGCCAGCGATCAGGAAGCACACCAGCAACGAAACTGCGTCGAGAGTTCGAGTCATCACAAAGCCTGTTCGATCGGCCGGGCGCTGCGCGATGCACGGGCGAAGCGCGCATGATCCGACGTCTGATTCGAAGTTCCTACGCTGTTCCGAATCTTCGACACAGCGCGATAGAGCCGCTGACGAAGTGCGGCCGAGGTCATGCCGATCTCAGCCGCGATCGATGTCAGATCGGTGTCGGTCTGGTCGAGATATGCGCGCTGAATCAAAGCTCGGTCGGTGCCGGTGATGACTCCGTTCCGAACAGCCCAAGCGAGCAAGTCCTGGGCGAGAAATGGGTTCTCGGTTTCCGCCTCAGGAGCATCGGAACGATCCATCAGATCCGACGCGGGGATCTCACCGGCAAAGGTGTTCTCGTGTGCGATCTTCTTCAAAGTCCGCAAAAAGAGAGCTGCATAAATGTTCTCGCCGGACGGGCGATACTCGGCTATCAATGACATGAAAGTGGCGATTGTGGTGGCCGCACGCTCGTCGTAAGCGTGGTAGGAATCGAAGCCGGCCACCCGCGCGTGACGGGTCAACGAGATCAACTTCCCGAGCATCAGCTGCAACAGCGCTCGCCCCGCGAGAACGCTGCCCTCCTGGTGGAGGGTCAACAGTGCCAGCAGTACGGCGTCGCGATCGAGACGATGGGCGCCGGCCAAGTCGTTGAGTTCCTGAACCTGATTCAAGGCCGGCTGATTGACCGACCATGTGAGCACCTCTGCCGCTGCTGAGGGTCGTGCGCACAGCTGCATCCATTCGGTGTTCAGACGGCTGTAAAGGTCGCCTCGAGCCGCGATATGGGACGGCAAGGCGGACGACGAATGGCTGGGGGCGGTTGCTGCGTGGGTGGACATTTCCACGGGTCTCCTCTGTGCGCGTGCGAGGTTGGTCTCGCGCCCAGTAGAGCAGCCCTATATTGCCTCTGACCTGCACGTTTGTTGTTGCCAGGGGAGTGTTTGTTGTTGCCGGAGATGTTGTTGCCGCGAGCTTTGCCGTGAGTAGATGCGCGTGCATCGAAGGCATCGACGTGCACGTTTGAACCTCTGGCAACAAGCAACTGGCCGCGCTCGGAAAAAACTTTGAAAAAAGTTTGGCGAGCTCTGTCACTCAGGTCTTCGCGCCCGGATCTTCCTACAAGTAGAAGCCCACAAAATCGGTGCGGCTTTCACACTCGCCAGTCGCCAGGAGGACCGGATGCACGACTCGATGCAAGCGCTACTGCACGATCTCGGCTACGCCCATGCCATTGCTGAGGAGATCCGTCGAGTCGCTGCGGCTCTCACACGAAACCCATTCGACGAAGATGCCAGCGCCGCGCTCTCGTTGTTGGTATTCGCAGAGGTGCCGGCCGCTCGTGCAGCGCTTGCGCGGGCAATGAGCGCCGACATCCCGGATGGCGAATCAGAACTCGACTCGTCAGAGCAGCCGTCCGAGGCAGGTATCCGATGAACATTGATTGGAAGAAGATCAACAACTTCGGGCGCACTCCGAAACCGAAGCAGGATGGTTCCGCAACCGCCGATTCCACCGAGACGATCGTCGATGAAGTAGAGGAGCGTGTGCGCGCAGAGCGAGTCCAGTGGGGCCTTCGTCAGCAGTGGACTACACGCGCAATTCGCGGTGCGATCATCGCCGCTCTCGTCGCAGGAATTGTCTCACTGCTGCTCGTCGTATTCGGCTCGTCGTCAACTCCGGCAGTCGTCAAAGCAACTGACAACGAAGCGCAAAGCATTGACACCGCAGCACAAGCCCAAGCCGAAGATGTAGCCCGTCAACTGGTCGTGACGTGGCTTCAAGGCAGCCGAGGAAACGAGCGTGAGATCGAACGGTTCGTTGCCACGCCACCGAATATTCCGGCATCTGCGCTCTACGTTGCGACGGACCCCGCCATCGCATCAATTGTCTTCGATCGCGACGCACGAACCTACGCCGTGACGGTATCGGTCTCGGTACGCCCCGCCAACGATGCCTCCGCAACAATCGTTCGGCGCTACTTCCAAGTTCCTGTTGTTGTGACCGAATCCGGTGCGCGCGCCGCCACACTTCCTTCCGAAGTTGCGCAGCCGTCGACAGCTGTAGACCTTCAACTCGGATATAAGTTCCGAGTCGCGAATCACCCGATCGGAACCTCGGCCAACCAGTTCCTCGCCGCACTTCTGACAGGCAACGGCGAGGTTGCTCGCTACCTGACGCCGGGGGTCTCCATCGCACCGATCGTCCCGGCGCCGTACCGCAGCATCGCACTCACCGATGTGCTCTCCTCGGTCGATCTCAGTGCGTCGAACTCGGCTGCACCGCGTTCAGATGGCGACGTCGTGCGCTTGTTGATCACTGCATCTTTGAAGATCACCGACGCCGAATCTGTCAACGGTCAGTACGCGCTGACGATGACTTCCCGCGGCGGTCGCTGGGAAGTCAGCGCCATCGACTCAACGCCGCTCTTTGCCGCTACTGCTCCTCGCAGCGGAGTCAATTCGTCGACCACGAGCGCCCCGTCCCCGTCGACTCCGAAGAACGCTCCGTCGACTTCCGCACCGACATCCGTAGCGCCGGCTCAGGCTCCCGCGCCAAGCCAAACACCCGGATCGTCGCTTCCAGCTGTCGGCGAAGTCCCACTGTTTTCCCCTTCAGGAAATTGACCCCTCGAACCGAAAGGTGACCCATCATGTCCCTCGCACTAGCCGCCGCTGACCCCAACACCGCGATCGTCGCCGCCGGTGTCTTCGAAAAGATCGGAGAGCTGACCAACAACGGAAAGGTCGCCCTCCAATCTGCAGCCAGCTGCCTGGTCCTGTACTTCCTTCTCCGGAACTTGATGCAGTCCTTCACGATCGCCCGGCTGGTCGTCTCCGCCCTCATCGGTGCTGCAGCGCTCTGGGTTGTCTTCAACATGGACTCCCTCAAGGACCGAACCGGAGAGGACCTGGCCATCTCTGTCGTGCAGGTCGTAGAAGCGCCGGACCCGAGTCTGGATCTGCCGGTGTAAACGGCGACCGCGCGCCCACTCGAATCGCCCTTCACCGACCCTGACAAGGAGGACTGCAGATGTCCGAGGTAACCACCGCGGCAACGGACGCGACCACACGAGCACACCGACAGAACTCCTCACGCGAGTCGGTGCCCGCATGAACGACGACAACAACGTCGAAGTCATCAAAGACTTCACAACAGCTCGGAAAATCCCTCAGCTGATCGGCCGCACACCCGACGGTAAGAAGCTCCCTTTCGGCCCCTACACAGTCCCGCAAGCAGTCAGTGGCGCCGCTGTCGGAGCAATCCTGTGGCTCCTGCATCCGTTGTGGCTCGGCGACAACATCACGTGGAACGTCGGATTTTTCGTCGCATGCTGCGGCGGCACGGTGTTCGTCGTCGGCAAGCTCCGATTGGCCGGCCGAAGCCCAGCATCTGTCGCTCAAGGGGTCAAAAAGGCCGTCTTCGCGCCGCCTGAGGCCAAGCTGAAGATCAACGGCAAACGCGTGAATATCCGAGCACCGCACCTCGTTCACGCCGGCGGCTACATCACTGCCGATCCGCGCATCGAGGACCAACTCGTCGCTGCTGTGGAACCCGAATCCCCTTCTGAATCTGTACCGGTCGCACACAACGCTGTCGGCACTCGGTCGCGACCTCATGAACTGCCCACCCTCTCACCAAACGACCCCGCCCCGCGCCCCGGCCGATCAAGCGTCAAGGAACTCCTTGCACTGGCCAACGCCGGAAACCCCGAGTAGAAAGCGATCCGCCGCAATGGAACAGCCAACTCTGTCGATGGCAGCAAATATCCGGTGGACGAAATCCGGTGTCGTGTGGGCCGACTACGTACTGAGCGGAATGGACTACGGCTACCGACCCAACGTCGACAAGCGCACCGCCCGGACTCTGCACACGATGCTCGTGCGCGCACTGCCCGGCGAATCGATGTTGATGGGCATCGCGTCGTCGCTGAGTGCGGAAGCGGTCGTGGCGAGGATGACCGAAGGGGTTGATCTCGACGTCCACGCAGACTGGGCGATCGAATGCGAAGCGACCCTCGACTCCATCGAGCTCTATCGCCCCGGCCAACGAGTGTTCTATCTGAGCATCCCCCTGACAACGACCGGACTCGCAGGACAGGCAAAAGCCGCCACGCACGCGGCATGGACGTCGCTGTCGGACTTCATCGGACTCCCTCGAACCTCCGTCCCCGAAGACGAGGTCCGGGCGCGTATTCGCCAAGCGGATCTCATCGTCGCCGATATCCCCGCAGTCTTCGAAGCTCGACCGGCAACACCAGCACAGATGGTTTGGCTCTGGCAGCACTCCATGACCCGCGGCCTCCATGTCGATCGAGACATGCCTGGCGCCGCGTCCACGCCTTCCCCGAAATCGGGAGCGGCGCTCGCCCCAGCACGACTCGACGAAGGCGCGCAATCAGATCGCGATGCGCCCACGACTTGGTGGCGTCCGAAGGTTCCCATATTCAGTCGAGTTCTCAAGGTCGACCAGCCCTACGACATCGATGATCGGCCGGCGTCGTACCAGGTGATTCTCGCGCTAGCGGATATGCCCTCCGGTGGTGTCCTCTTTCCCGGCTCGGAATTCTTTTCCCTGGCGGATGACTTCGGAGACATCGACGTCGATTTCGTTGCTCGACTCAAGGTGACAGCAGGCGCTGACGTGATGCGTGCGAACAAGCGTGCGCTGGAAAACCTCAAAGAACAGTACGAGCAGCGGGAAGGCGAGCTGGCAGGCGGACAGGGCGCCCTCGATATCGCAGCCTCTGCACTGACCGAGTACAGCTCGCTTCTCGAAACCAACCGTGACGAGGTCGAAGTCGCCTGGACAGCGCTTTTTGCCGTAGGCGCGCCCACCGAAGAGCAGGCCCTCGCTGAAGCCCAAACAGTGAAGAAGTCCTTTGAACATCAGGACTACAAGCTGGTCGCGCCGCTCGGATTTCAAGAGGACTTGTGGTGGGCGATGATTCCCGGCGTTCCCTCGTCGAAGATCGTGCGCGAATTCGGGCACATCACCACCTCGACACATTTTGCTGCCTACATGCCGTTCACTCGCAACGATCTGGGCGACAGTTCCGGACCTCTGCTCGCACTGAACATCACGGCAGCCCGGATCGGTGCGGTACACAACGACATACTCGGTAAGTCCCTCCGCGACCAGTCCTCTTCGTGGGCTGTCACCGGGGAGCTCGGATCCGGAAAGTCCGTCACCATGAAGGTGATTGCCGGTCACGTCGTCGACTGCGGCGGCCAGGTCATCGGTATCGATCAAAGTGACCTCGGTGAATACGCCAACTGGGCTCGGGCGGTCACGGATGCGGTCATCGTCGATCTGGTCGAGCCCGATTACAGCACCGACCCACTGCGGATCTTCCCGCCCAACATCGCGGCGGAGATGACGCAATCGGTGATGCTGGCGTTGCTGCGAATCCAGCCGACATCAACGCACGGCAAGGCGCTGGCCAAGGTGCTCGAACCGTCCTATCGCGCGAAGCACCCCTACGCAGGGCTTGGCGAGCTCACCGAGCACCTCCTCTCCGCCGACTGCCTGATCGACGGTGCCTACGACCTCGGCGAGGAGATGAACGTCTACGCCCGGTTGACCTATGCCGCAGCGCTCTTCGCGAAAGACCTTCCGGCATTGCCGATCACCGCGCCGGCGATTATCTTCCGCACCCACCGCGTGGAGCTCCCCACCCAGCTGCAGACAGAGAAGCAGCACCTGTACGACAATTTGCCGCTCGAGAAGCGATTCGGTCACGCCGTCTACACACTCATCGCGAAGATCGCCCGCGGTCAGTGCTTCGCCGACGCCGACCAGATGGCGCTGTTCCTCGTCGACGAAGCTCATCACCTTCTCAACGCCGACGACGGTATCGACATCGTCGAAGATTTCGTACTTCAAGGCCGAAAGTCCTCTGCAGCAGTGGGATTAGGTGATCAGGACTGCGCGTTCGGGACGCCGAAACTTCGCGGCCTCATCAAAACCCGATTTGTTCATCGCCACACCGACGAAGGCCTCGCCAAGCGCGCGATCGAGTGGCTGGGCCTGGACCCAGAGAACCAAGACCTAGTCAAAGAGCTCACGGAGCAGACAGCGCCGGTCACGGGAAAAGACGGCTACGTCGAGCCGCACCGCCGAGGCGAGGGCTACATGCGAGACGGCAGCGGAAACGTCGGCCGCATCAAAACTCTTCTCCCCGCCACCGAATCGCGCCGTGAAGCCGCGCTGACTACCCCGAAAGACAACAAGAAGCTGGTGAAGGCATGACCTCGACCGCGGCGCACCCCCTCGACCAGGACGCTGTCGAGGGCAGTCCCGAAGCCCGCGAGTACTTCAGCGTCCGCGCCGCGGTCACACACTCACTGCGTTGGCTCCTGCACTCCGCCAGCCGGATCGCCCAAGCGTGGATTCCCGAATCCTGGTTGGTCGTCATCATGTACGTGAGCAAACCGATCTCTCGCTGGCTGTGGTCACGCTGGTGGAGCCGCCTGCTCATTCGGGTGGCCGCGGGATGGCACGCTCTTGGTGCACTTTTGCTGATTTTCGCTACGCCCGCGGCTGCGGACCCCAGCGGAGGAGGAGGTGCATCACCGTTCTTCGCATGGATGGCGCTCAAGGACACGCACGGAATCGACGCCTGGAGCTACTTCCTCTCGATCGACAAGGGCAACGCCTCAATGGGCGGCGGCTGGAGAATGATCTGGGCGTACATCATCACCCTCGAATACGAGGTCTTCCGATTCATGATGGCGACGGCGATCTGGTTCATCACTTACGCGTTGTCCTTCGACTGGATCGAAATGATTCTCACGCCGGTCCGCACCATCGCAGACTCCGTCACCTCGATCACCGACCAATTCGCGCTCACCCCACTGATGTTGACCATCGCCGGATTCAGCGTGGCCGTGTGGTTCGTACGCGGGCGCTTCTCCACGGGCATCTACGAACTGCTCATGTCGTGTGTCATCGCGGCCGCGGCCGTCGGATTTCTCGCCAACCCCCTCGACCGGGTCGTCGGTAACGACGGCCTGGTCTTCGCTGCACGCGATGCCGGACTCGAAGTCGCGTCGGGACTGGCGAACGGTGGAAATACCAGCGGCAACGCCGATCAGCAGATCGACACCATCAAATCGACCCTCGTAGATACCTTCCTGCGCCAGCCCACTCAGCTGATCAACTTCGGGGTCGTGCTTGATGCGCCGGACAACAACGGCAAGTGCGTCAAGGAATTCGACGAGGCTTACGCCGCGACCCCGGACGGGCCCGGGGTCATGGACAAGGTGCAAGAGAAGGTTGGTGACATTCTTCCCGGCGCGGGGGCGGCCCTGGATCTGCTCAATCCGGATGACAAGCCTGAAGATCGCATCAAAGACGCGATCGCGGCGTGTGATGGCGATGACGGTCCGATGAAGCAATACGCCGACAATCCTGGCCCTGGTCAAGCGATGGGTCTGCTCTTCTTGATCTTCGCCGGCACTCTGCTGATGCTCTTCGCGATCTACCTGGCGGGCAGGTTGGTTCTCGCTGTAGGCGTTTCGATCGGCAACGCCATCAAATCCATCCCTGGCATCGTCGTTGCCATCGCACCGTCGATGCGTGGACAGTTTTGGCGCACGATCGCCAACGTCGCGATGTCGCTGCTGCAGATGATGTTTTCCATAGTTTTCCTGGTCGGATACGTGCTCGTCGTCCAAGACCTTTTCGCTTCAGACGAATCGAATCTCATCCGCACCGTCTTCTTCGTCGACATCTTCCTGATCGTCGCACTCCTCCTCTTCCGTCGCGCGATCAAGGGTCTGCAACGGATGTCGGACAGTCTGGCGTCGATTTTGGCGAAGCGACCCGATGCCGCACCGACATCCATCACCAGATCTACCCCTACGTCGGGTCGAGATATCGCGTTGATGGCTGCGCAGGGCCGGCAGATCTACCGTGGCGGCAAGGCCGCGGTCCAGGGCGCAGGCAAGATCGCGAAGAAAGCGACCACATCGACCAAGGCCGTTGGCTCAGTAGCTGGCACAGCGACGTCGACTGCGGTAACGGGAGGCGTCGCTGCCGCAGTCTGGGCGGGCACGAAAGCAGTCTCCGGAGCGAAGAAGGCCAAGAAGTCGATCGACAATCTCTCCGACCCGGCCACGATGGCCCGTTCACAGTCCTCGGGTTCACGGTCCTCTACGAGCTCACCGAGCCGTGGAACCGGTGCGGATAGCGCGGCGGCCGCGGTGCGCAGTCGACTTTCGAAATCGGCTGTCGCAGACAAACCGGGCATCAAGAAGTCGATTGGCACGGCGCCGTCGGGTCTTGCTCCGGAGCGTGGACAAGTTCGCAGTTCAGCATCGAAAACCGTTGCACCAGACGGTCGGGCCTTCCGCGAATTCACCACCGATTCCGGTGCGCCGCTGCTGTTGCCCACCACTCCCACCCGCGCCCCGAAGGCGCCGAAGCCAACCGCCGCGCCGGCACGTCCGCCCGCCGCTCCAGTTGTTCCCGCCGTCAACATTCCCACCGGATCCGGCTCCAGAACTGCCGGACTGATGGCGGCGGCAGCTCAAGCAGGAGCGGGTAACGCGAGGACCCCGCAGCCGAGCTCGCTGACCCGGCGGCCTCGCTGATGACGCTCCTCGCCGCACCACCATCCCCCGATTCGGAAAGTTCGTCGAAGAAGTGGTGGTGGTGGATCCTCATCTCCGTGCCGATCGTGTGCATGGTCGTGCTGATGGCGCCGATTCTCGTCATCTTGTCCCTCACCGGTGAGGACACCACCTGCGGTCAGCCGACCGGTACCGACATTCGTGCAGACGGATCGTTGGTAGGTCTGAAACCCGGATCTCTGGCAGTTCCGATGGCCGAAGGTACGTACACGATCAGCTCGCCGTTCGGCATGCGAGAAGGCGGAATGCATGACGGACAAGATTACGCGGCCCCGCTGGATACCCCCTTCTACGCTGCAGGAGACGGTGAAGTCGTCGTCGCTGGACCGGCCTCGGGCTACGGACACTGGATCCGCATCCGGCACACCATCGACGGGCAGACCGTCGAATCTCTCTACGGGCACATGACCGCAGCAGGAGTGCTCGTCAAAGCCGGCGACAAGGTCACCGCAGGCCAACTCATCGGCAAAGTCGGCAGCGAAGGACAATCCAGCGGCCCGCACCTGCACTTTGGTATCTACCCAGGACAATGGTCGATGGGCGGTGGAGTCGACCCGGTTCCCTGGCTCAAGCAACAAGGAACCGCCTCCCCTGCAGCAGCCTCCGCCCCAACTCAGCCCGATGCAGAGTTGGTGGCGAAATCCACCCCCGCCGGCACGGGTGGTCTCAACGCAAGCCAAACGGCGCTGGCGAAACAAGCTGTCGCCATAGGCGAGTCCATGGGCGTTCCTGATCAAGGAATCGTAGTTGCCTTGGCCACCATGAGCCAGGAATCGACCTACCGAATGCTCGCCAGCTCCAACGTGCCCGAGTCGCTGCAATATCCCCACGACGGCGTCGGAAGCGACCACCTCTCGGTCAATCAATACCAACAACAAGTCGGCATCTGGGGCACCGCGGAAGAGCTGATGAACCCCGTAACGGCGAACGTCAAATTCTTTGACGCGTTGCTCAAAGTTTCGGGCTGGCAATCCATGCCAGTCACCGTCGCCGCCCAAACCGTGCAGGGATCGGCTCACCCGGAGGCATACGCCGACGACGAAACGCTCGCTCGGCAACTAGCTTCGCAGTTCAAAGGTTCAGGCAAAGACCTGACGCCGCAGGAGCTGGCAGACATCGTCAAGGGTGGCGCCGCAACAACGATCATCGACGGCGGCGCCTGCGCGCCTGGGACCTCGAACCCCGGTGGACCTCAGTTCAAGCCGGGTGGGCCGTTCGGAGCGAACGTGATCGCTGCGGCCTCCCAATGGATCGGAACAACGTACGCGTGGGGAGGCGGAGATCAGAACGGTCCAACGAAAGGCATCAGTGATGGTGGCGGGGCAGGAGATGCGAACGGCGATTTGAACAAGGTCGGCTTCGACTGCTCAGGCTTGACGTTGTACGCGGTTTACCAAGCCTCCGGTGGCCAAATTTTGCTCCCTCACTTCACCGGAAGTCACTCCAACCCCGGCCAGCTGTACGACTCCCGCGGCCAAGACATTCCGTTCGACCAGAAGCGCCCAGGTGACCTGATCTACTTCGGCGCAGGCGGCGACACCCATCACGTCGGCATTTTCTACGGCACCGAAAACGGACAGGACATGTTGCTCAACGCCCCGGAATCGGGGAAAAGCGTCTCGATCATGCCGCTCTCCGGCTGGGCCGGCGAAGAGATGTACGTCAAACGATTCGGATAGGAACCTTCATAATGATTACTCGCAAACGCTCGATTGCTCTTGCTGCTCTCACATCTGCCGCGTTGGTACTGACAGCGTGCGGAGGAAGCGACGAACCCGAAGATCATCCGGTGGAAACGAGCGCCGAATCCGACAGCTCGTGGACGGTACCGCCACTCCCATCGACAGACGTCCTCGCTGAAAGTAGCCAATCCGGCTCGGCGCCGACGACAGTTCCGTCGCCGCCGACCGCCCCTCCAGCCCTGACCACCACTCCGCCTCCAGCGCTCCCCGACACACTGGCCGGAGCCAACGAGAACGATGCAGAATCGGTCATGCTCGCCGCCGCTCGCACCATGCTCTCTTACGCCCCAGGCAAGGACGTAAACCAATCCGCGGCAGCTCAACGGGCGGCGCCACTCCTCGACGAGAGGTACTACGCCGCGAATGCCGACTCATTCATTGCGCTTGCACCGATCACCGGTAAGCAATGGCAGAACTGGGCAGACGACCACGCGATCGTCATTGCCACAGCGAGCATTGCCGGCGACGAACACCCTGCTGATCAACCAGCCAAAGTTTCCCGTGTGCTCGCAGTGACACAAACTGCCACCGGACCTGATGGAAAAGAACTGAGCAAAAACACCTTCGCCGTCTACATGAGTGCCGTCAAAATCGGCGTCTGGCGTGTAAGCGCAGTAGCCGTCCGATGAACTAGTGCCCCGTCGAGGGGGCGACATGCGTGTATCCGTAGGCCGGCCCCAGCCACGACGCCCGCAACGCCTTCGATCATCTCGGTGACAGGTCCGGTCGTTGGGGCGACCACCGCGGACATGCAGCCCGCGAGGGCGACAAGAGGCAGCCGGCATCGCGCGGATGCCTTCGTGAGTCAGTCGTCGACGTTCTCCTCCAACAGCGTGCGGAAACTGGCCGCCAGTCGAACAACTGTGTTCCCGTTGTCATGGTCGACCAAGCACACGCTTCCGTCCGCAGCGATCCAGATCGGATTCCCCGACCCGTCGTCAGCGAACACCACCCCGTCGATGAGGGCGCCGTATGCGTCACGTGCCCCAATGGTCAGCTCGATGCATGTCTCACGACCGATAAGTTCGGCGTTGTCCCATGCGTGCACTGACACGCCCACGAAGCATCCGCCCCAACGTCCCACGAACTCGGTGAAGTCTTTGTCCGGGACGATGTCGAGTGCATGCAATCGCGCGTGAAGCTCGTCTGCCGGAATCGGACGACCGGGACCGTAGAAGTCCACGGTCCGCTCGATGCGAGCGACCAACCCGTTTCCGAGAGCCATATCGGAAACTTACTACCGGCGCAGGACACTAGGCCCCGACATCTCAAACTGACGGCGCAGCTGCTGCATCGCTTCAAATCCGCGCGGGTAATGCTGGCTCCCCTCCCGCACTAACGCTCTGGCTGCGATCCGGAGAGGAAATAACTGCTCGATCTGTTCGCCCCGGTGTTGTTGCCACAGCTCGACCACGCGATCTCCGCGAGGTCGGGCTCATGACGACTTTCGGATTGCAGGATCTCGCCAGCAATGTACGTTGACCAGCTCGAATGATCGTTGGCAATAACGGCCAGTGCTCGGATCCGAACATCAGCGTCGAACCCCGCCACCCGGAGACCACCGCAGATCGCCGCGCTGGATCCAACGAGTCGGCATCGGCATGTTTTTGCGTCGGTCATCTGTCTGATTCGGGCAATGCCGGCCGTTACGATCGCACCGAGCGCGAAGCTCCAGGCCGAGATTCCGGCGCCGCTGTGAGGGAGGGGTCAGGATGTTCGGTTGGAAGAAGAAGCGCAACGATTCGAAGATGACGCTCGACGATGTGATGTCGAAGCTCAGGCCTGACCTGAGTCGGGAATCGCTCGGCGTCGGGCCCGACTTTCCGGGCGTCGCCCCGAACCCGCTCATGAGCAGTGATGCACGCAAGCGCAATGCGGAACTGCGGACGGGGGTGCTTGCGCTCGGCGTTCTCGTCGACTGGCGGGAGGTCAACAGCAATCCACGCGTGGTCCTGATGTTCGACGTGGAGACCTCCGACGGCATCTTGTTTCGCGGTATCGCAGACGAAGACCTCACGATCACCGAGCTGACACGACTCGCCCCGGGACAGACGTTGCCCGTGCGCTACCGGCCGGCCGTCATGGACCACTACGTCGCCCTTGCCAGGGACGCGGGCGCCGCCCATGTGCAGCGGCTCTCCGACGAGATCGCGAGCCGCAAGCGGACCTGAACTGAAGCCATTGCCCGGGACCCCTAGGCGCGACCCGTCGCCTGGGTCAGGGTCGAAAGGCATCTGCAGGACCGGCGAGGACGTTCCCCAACTTGTGTGCCGAAACTTGCGATGCGGGAATCTGCTCGAACTTGTGTGGGTGAGACTCGCGCGAAACAGCTCGCGACCGGACACATCGCAGGCTGTTGAACAACAGGTGCGTGGCCGTTGATTGGCTAAGGGGACGGGCTTGGGACGCCCACGGGAGAAGGTTCTTTTCAGATTGTCTGTTGGCTGAGGCGTGGGATAGATGGACGGCTCGGATCCTCGTTCCGGAGCCCCGCAACCTGCTGAGCAGCGCGAATCGGTGTAGTTGCCGGGGAGAGAATTTATCCCCTACGCGGGGGGGTCGCTCCGATCCATGCTCACTTCGTTGCGCTGTTCGGAGCGTAACCCACGTGTCAAGGGGTGACGGTGTCATTTCGCTATTTGTCCTGGCTCATTGCATCTGATGCGAACTCAGTGAATCTGATCTTTTAGTACGCCAATGTGATGCGGACTCAGTGCATCTGATGCCAATGTGTCATGAGCGCTGCCCACATCAGGTTGGTTGCGGACGGACGGGAGCGCGGAATTGTCGGTCGGACTGCACGCTGTTGAGGACGCATTCGAAATCGGCTTCGTCGGCTCGGACGGGGCACAGGTTCGGTGTTCGCTGGCGGACGCGGTGGCGGTGCGGTTCGAACGGGTTCCGCCGATCCGATCGATTCCGTCATATCAGGGACAGCGGCACAATCCTGGCTTGTACTGGTCGGCGACGGTGTCGGCGCATGTGGAGTATGAGTCGTGGTTGGAGCGCGACGAGGCACTGGCGCTGGACTTCGATCCCGACGTCGTGGGGATCGCGGCGCAACCGTTCTGGCTGTTCTGGCGCGATGGGCAAAGGAGTCGATCACATGCACCGGATTTCTTCGCCCGCCGCGCCGACGGCACCGGGGTAGTGACCGATTGTCGACCTGCGGCACGGATCAAGCTACGGGATGAGGTCGCGTTCGCTGCGACCGCGCGGGCATGCGCGTCGATGGGCTGGGTTTATCGGCGAGTGAGCGAGCACGATCGGGTCTGGTTGGCGAACGTGCAGTGGCTGGCCGGGTATCGACATCCTCGTCACCGCGTGGAATCGACAGCGGCGACATTGGTGGCGGCGTTCGCAAAACCTCAGCCGCTGATCGGCGGCGCGCGTTCGGCAGGCGATCCGGTGGCCGTATTGCCGGTTCTGCATCACCTGTTGTGGTCGAAGGAGCTGATGGTGGATCTGTCACAGCGGTTGGAGTCGATGTCGATTGTATCGGTGGCGGCGGCGAGATGACGAAGCTGCTGAAGGTCGGAGACCGCATATTTTTCGACGACGACGAGCATCTGGTGGTGGCACTGTCCGGTGTACGGGTGAGGTTGGAAGCGGCAGATGGGACCGCGTCGGTGGTTCTGGTGTCGCATCTGGTGGACTCGCCGGGGTTCGCAATCCTCGGCCAGTCCGACGCCGGGTTCGGGTCGGGTGGACTGGCTGGGCAGAGCCTCGCCGACGTTCCTGCTAATGCCACCGAGCGAGCTCGTGACTGGGAACGACACGTCGTCGAGGTCCAAACCGGGTTGCCGCCCGGAGCGGATCCAGGAGCCACTCCTCGACCCGAGTACGACCCGGCGCGGACCACCATTCGCCAGCGCGAGGCAGCCAAGGCCGCCGAATTGACTGCAGCGGGGTTCCCGACCAGCGCGATCACGGTTCAGCGGATGCGCAGCCGCTATCGTTCCGGCGGCGTGCGCGGGCTGGTCGACGGCAGGGTGACACGGCCGTCGTCGACCTATCGGCGCACTGACGAGCGCGTGGTGGCAGCGGTCCTGGATGCGTTGGACGGGGAAACGAAACGGTCCACCGGAACCCGGGATCGACTGCGCCGGCAGGTAGAAATGCTTCTGGTGCAACGGCACGGTGACGGGGCGGTCGCGATGCCGTCGAAGGCGACATTCAACCGGTTGGTGACAGCGCTGTCGACGGGACAGCACACGTTCGGTTCGGCGAAGACGCGGCGATCCGCGGCGAATCGGCCGACCGGCCCCTTCACCGCGACATGGGCGTCGCGGCCGGGACAACACGTTCAGATCGACACGACACCCTTGGACGTGTTGGCAGTCTTCGACGACGGGAGCGCCCGACGAGTCGAGTTGACCGCAGCGGTCGATGTCGCAACGCGCACGATCGCGGCGGGAGTGCTCCGCCCGGTCGGTACCAAGGCTGTGGATGCATCCATGCTGCTGGCGCGGATGCTGGTACCTGAGCCGATGCGCCCGGGTTGGGCAGAGACGTTGCGGATGTCGGTGTCGCGGTTGCCGTATCGCAGTCTGGCCGACATCGACATCCGTATGGAGCAGGCTGCGGCGAAACCGGTAATCGTCCCGGAGACGATCGGCTGCGACCGCGGAAAGGTCTACCTGTCCGAAACGTTCCTGCGGTCATGTCAGACGCTGGGCATGTCGGTTCAGCCGTCCCATCCGCGCACGCCGACCGACAACAGCGTGATCGAGCGGACATTTTCCTCGATCAACACCCTGTTCTGCCAGTATGTCGCCGGTTACGTCGGCCGCGATGTCGGCCGCCGCGGCGCGCATGTCGAGGACGAAGCTGCGTGGTCGTTGGCGCAACTGCAGGATCTGTTCGACGAGTGGGTGATTCACTGGCAGCGCCGTCCACACGACGGGCTGCGCAGTCCCGACAGCGGTCAGGCGGTGTCACCGAACGAGATGTACGCGGTGCTGGTCAGCGCCGCAGGCTATCTGCCGTTGATGCTCAGCGGTGAGGACTACATCGAACTGCTGCCTTCGCAATGGCGCGCCATCAACGATTACGGGGTGCGCCTCGACCGGCGCACGTACGACGATCGCGGGTTCAATCCCTATCGCCGCCAGCATTCCGGTGTCACCGCGCACAACGGGGCTTGGGAAGTCCGCTACGACCCGTACGACCTGTCGCAGGTGTTCGTTCGTAACCACTACGAAGGTGGTTGGATCCGAGCGACCTGGACGCATCTGCCGATGGTGTCGGCTCCGTTCGCGGACTTTACCTGGCGTCACGCCCGCCAGATCGTCGCCGACGCCGGGCCGACAGCTGAACCGGTGGAGACCGCGACCGCGCGGGCGCTGGCGGATCTGCTGGATCGCGCGTCCGCGGGCCCGGATACGCAGTCGGCGGCCAGGACCAAGGCTGATCGCAAGGTGGCGGCACGTACCCGGGCTGCGGCACCTGAGCGAGCCACTGTCGTGCCGGTCGATCTGCGTGTGCTCGACGGTGGTGACGACTTCGACGAGGACAGCGGCGGTGATGAAGGCGAGCTGGGCACTGTGATCCCGTTCGGTGTCTTCGATGCCGCCGCGGAGGCCGAGAGGTGGCTGTGACCAGCATGAGTGAATTCGACCCGCCACCGGACGCCCCACTGACCACCAAGGAGGGCTGGAATCGCTGGGTTGGCCGTGACCGCTCTGCGCCTGAGCTGCGCGGAGATTGGTGCGAGCTGGCACCGTCCGAACGCGCCGACTACGACGACACCCGGCTGGACTACCACTCCGAACTGATCGTGGTGAACACCCCTGCCATCCAGGACATCACGAAAACCGTTCGGCGGCTGTTGATTCTCAATCGCCGCCAGATATCGGCTCGGCGCGGGCTGATCGTCACCGGCGGCGCGGGTACGGGCAAGACCACCGCGTTGACCCAGTTGGGGCTGGCCCATGAGCTTCGAACGCGTTTGCGCAATCCGGTTCGGGGGACACGGATTCCGGTCGTCTACATCACCTTGCCCCCGGCTGCGACTGCGCGCATGGTCGCGGTCGAATTCGCGCGGTTCCTCGGTCTCCCGGTCACGGGCCGCGCCAATCTCACCGACATCACTAATTCCGTCTGCGCGGTCCTCTGCGACGTCGGCTGCGATCTGGTCCTCGTCGATGAGATCCACAACATTTCGCTGACCACCCGAGCGGGTGCAGAGGTCTCCGATCAACTGAAATACTTCTCCGAGCGCATCCCGGCGACATTCGTCTACGCCGGAATCGACGTCGAACATGCAGGCTTGTTTTCCGGCATCCGCGGCCGCCAGATCGCCGGCCGCTTCGCCACTATTTCCACCCACCCGTTCGCCTACGGCAGCACCGCGCAGCGCGAACACTGGCGCGCTCTCATCGTCACACTCGAGCAAGCGCTCCGCCTGCATCGGCACAAACCCGGCACCCTCGCCCGTCAGGGCCAATATCTCTACCAGCGCACCAACGGCATGCTCGGGAGCCTGTCCCACCTCATCCGGGGAGCTGCCATCGACGCAATCCTCGATGGCAGCGAGAAGGTCACCAAAGCTCATCTCGACGCCCAGCGACTCGACCGCGCCGCCAACATTCAGCCGGAGTTGGCTCCCGGCAAGGGTTCGGCCAAGCGAAGTGGCGTTGCATGACCTCTCGGCGGCGCCTGAGCGGGCAAGCGCGCCCGCTGCCCATTCCCATCCCGCCCTCGATGAACGAGACGATCGAGTCCTACCTACGCAGACTCGCCGTCGTCAACCACATCAGCAACGACGCACTGAAGCGTCACCTCGGGCTCGACCCCACGCGGCTGGGATTACGCATCCGGCTCGGTAACCTCGCCAGGCTCGTCGCCATCACCGGTTATTCACGCGAGCAGCTCACACGCACGCTTCCTCAGTTGTCGAACTGGCACACCGACTCTGCCCGCTTCGCGGACTGGCCGCGACCGGCCTGCCCTGCCTGCACGAACCGTCACCGAGGTGGCCCAGTGACCCGCTACTACCCGTCGTACGTCCATGCCTGCCCGATGCACCAGATCTGGTTCAGCGGTGGGCAATTCGATCGCGGCCGCGTGCTCGATGTCAGCGACACACCAGCAGTCCTGGCCGCTCATTCCAGACATCGGCGCTTGGCGCAACGACGCGGACCGCAACCGACCCAATACGCCTTCGACGTCGCTCGCGGAGTGTGGAACAACCTCGTCTCATTTCCCGCGTGCAGCGGCGTCAAGGAAAGACTCGGCATCCTCCAGCCGAATGCGAGGCGGTTCATCGCCCTCGACGACTGCGAATATTTGGCGGCGAGCTACCCCAACGTCGTCAACACCGCCGCATTGCTGGTCTCACCGCACTGGCGGCGGGTCGCTTCCAGACAGCACACATGCAATCTGTTCCTCACCGAACTCGGATGGCGGACAAGCGGCGAACGGCATCCCTACTGGCCACAGGGCAAAAGCGACCCCATCGTGAAATGGATCGAGGGTCTCACCCGGGCCAGCATCGACTGGAACATGCTCTGACCACTGTCGACTTGACTTGTTGCACTAGAGAGCAGCTTGCCGGCGTGTCTGATGCCGCCATCGCCTGAAAATGAGACAGAAATCGGACATTGTGGGGTTGCGAAAGTCGAATGCAAACAAATTGATATCAATTCTGGCACCATTCATTGATGCTGCGGGCGGGCCTGGGCGCGATCCGAAGTATTCACGGCTTACGCGAGGTTCGCAGACAGACCTATGCGCAGACTGAACCCGGCCTCTTCTCCGGATGCGACATCGACTTGTGGCGCAACCGCTTCGAGGCGATGGCAGATCCGAATAGACTACGAATACTGTGCTGCTTGAGCACTGGGCCCCTGTGCGTCACGGACATGGCCGTGGACAGGAATGACAGCATCGGCGGTCTCGCATGCTGTTCGTATGCTTCATGATCGCAAGATTGTTTCGGACACGAGACGGTCGACAGATGTACTACCGATTGGCGGATGAGTTTATGTGCGTTCTTCTCCGCGGGCAGCGTGTCGTCACGGAGAAATCTCTACTCTGAGCGGTCTCGCATCAGCGCAGTACTCTGTCGTCACCAGGTGAACAGCAGTCCGTCGTTATCGCATCGCGGAACGGCGGGGCGCGCGAAATGCCGACACAGTCACGTGGATTTGTCCGGCCACGCTGCAGCGGAGACGGTAGCCGGAATCAGGAGCAGTGCATACCGGTTCTGACGGGCCAGTCGGCTCGAGACCGAGGTGTGGAACAGAGTGCCGCCGGCCGATACCGCTCCCAGGCGCGGAGCGCCGATCACGATGACGAAGGCCCCGTATGTGTCGGCGATTGTCATCAAATATTGTGCAGGTTCGGCGCGCTGGCAGTCGTAGGTCCAGTTACCGGGGAAGGCGTGCAGTATCGCGAGTGCGCGATCGCGTTGGGCGGTGACAGCCTGGTGGAAGCGATCTTCGTAATAGGGGGAATCGGTTTCGACGGGCATGTCTTCGACGTCGATGCAGTGCACGATATGCAATGCTGCGCCCTGCTTCGCTGCGAAATCCGTGGCGAATGTCAGTGCGTTACTGCTAGGGGCGCCGGAACCGAGGCCGGCAACGATGTGACCTGCGACGGGTAGATGTGAGCGGGTTTCGTGCAGATGACAGGTCAGTGGTGAGTGCGCCGCGTGCGAAATCTTCTGCTGGCTGTTCATGGGGTCTCCTGGAACGGTGGACGACCATCGCATCTGGTGCCGGAAGTCGCAGGCTCGCCCGGAATTCGCAGGCTCGCAAGGGCAGTCGCACTGCCGGGCACCGGGACGGGATGGGTGACGCTTTTCATCCGAGGTGATGGTCAGAGGGGTTGCTGATCGATGAGATCGATTCTCCACCTCCCCTCGAGGTAGATGAGCACCTGGTAGGACCCTGTGGGGACGGTGATCGTCGTTGCGTCCGGGTCGATGTGCAGCATCAGTGGCCGGATGACGGCGTCGTGGGTGACGACGATCAACGGTGTCGAATCGGCGCCCGGTACCGCGAATTCGTCGAGTGCGGGCAGGACACGGGTAAGAACCGTCTCGGACGTCTCCACCCCGGGCGCTGCATCGACGGTGCCCCATTCTGCTAGTACCTCACTCTTACGGTGCCCGGTCCAGAACCCGTAGTCGCGGTCGTTCAAGCGTGCATCGATGCGCTGCTCTATGCCCAGCGCCTCGGCGATGATCTGCGCGGTGCGGACGGCGCGGCGGAGTGGACTGGACAGAACAAGGCTCGCTCCGATATCGCTCAGGGCCCTCGCTACGGCGGCGGCTTGTCGCTCGCCGATCTCGTCGAGCGGTGGATCGGCCAGGCCGCGTAGGCGGCCTTCGGCGTTGAGGGCGGTTTGTCCGTGGCGGACGAGGTAGAGCTGCGAGGTCATGACGAGTCCTCTCTCATCGGTTCTTCGATGTCAACGACATTCGGCGCGTCGATGCCATTACGTAGCCATCGGCCGGTCACCAAGCGGAACCCGGCAGGGATGTGAGAGCCGACATGAACCGCGAGAATGGCGGTGGCGGCGGCGAGGAAGCTGGCAATCACGTCGCTGGGGTAGTGCACCCCCAGATACAGGCGTGATGCGGCGACGGTGAGGGCGAACAGGACTGCGAGAAGACGGGCGCCCCTGCGCAGTGCCGAGCGTGAGTGTGCGGTCAGCAGAACAATGATGCCGACACCCGCCGCTGCCACGGCGGTATGTCCAGAGGGGAACGACCAGTGTGTGTCCGGCGTCATCGCCCACAACGACACCGGAGGCCGGGGCTCCCGGATTGCATACTTGGCGACGGTCGAGACGATCAGTGTTCCCGCCATGATCGCCAGAACGAGGATCGCGTCCGAGCGGCGCCGACGCATCCCGAGCCAGGCTGCGAGAACGAAGACGACGCCGACTCCGACCGCAGGTTGCGCACAATCGGTCACCACCTCAGCCAACACGACGCCCCACGATGTGCGGTGGCGTTCGATCCCTTCGTCGAGATCCAGTCCGTGCTCGATGACCCACGTCTTCGAGAAGACACCGACGACGAGCAACACGGCAAAACAGGTGATCGCCGCGATCAGCGGCCGGATCCACGGTTGGCCAGGGGTATCGGGGTGGTGGGACACGAAAGGAACCGTCCGATCGGAGGATGAATTCAGGAAGGGGAACGACTGGTGTGAGATCGAATGTGTGTGGTGCCGATCAGGCACACGACAGCGAGAATTTGAATGGTGACGACGGTGCCGATCAAGATCGGGATCGAGACTTCGTAGAGGAGTCCGGTCAAGGCCCCGCCCACGGCGGTGGCGACTCCGATGATCGCGGCGTAAAGACCGTAGGCGGTGGCACGGCGAGGTGGTGGGACGAGGTCGGCGACGACCGCGCGCAGCGTCGACTCCTGCACGCCGACGGCCGCTCCCCATACCAGCGCGCCGGCGATCACCGCGACCACGGAGTCGGTGAATGCCAGCACAGGCACGAGAGCGGCAAGGACGGGAAGACTACCGAGTACTTTCGCGCCGACCTTGTCGTATGCCCATCCTGTTACCAGTGCAGCGACAGCGTCGGCGCCCATCGCCGCGGCATACACGAGCGGGACGGCAGCCGCGGGCAGGATATTGCGAGCGACCAGATGGAAGGAGAGCACCCCGAAGGTGGCGAATCCGATCATCGTCGCGGCAGAGAACCCGGAATAGACCCAGAACGATTCGGGCAGAGACTGCCACCAGTGGGTTCGAGGGGCGTGGGCGAGATGATCGGGGTTGGTCTCCTCACCTGGCTCGGTGCGGTGGGGAATTTCGTAGAGCACCGGGTCGGGGACGCGGGCTCGCAACCACACCAGCATCGCGATTACTCCCACGCCCGGTAGCGCCAGAATCCCCAATGCAGGCCCGTAGTCTCCGCCGGTGATTGCCAGGACGAGAGCGACCACCAGCGGACCGATCAGCGCGCCGACTTGATCGAGTGCTTCGTGGACGGCGAAACCGCGACCGCGGCCGGTCGCAGCGGTGGCGTGGGAGAGGAGAGTGTCCTTTGCGGGGCTTCGGACGGCTTTGCCGACGCGTTCGGCGATGACCAATGCACATGCCACCCAGAGTGTTCCCGCGATGCCGAGCAACGGAACTGTCACCACGGTCAGGGCATAGCCGGAGATGGTCCATGTCCAGAATTTGCGGGTTCGGTCCGCTAGCGGACCTGAAACCAGTCGGAGCATCAGGGCTGCGGCTTCACCGATACCGGTGACGATGCCGACGACCAGGGCGGTGGCACCGAGTGAGGCGAGTAGCGGCCCGGTGATCGAACGGGCGCCCTCGTACACGAAGTCTGCGAGCAAGCTGACCGTGCCGAACGCGACGATGAATCGCCACGGTGTCAACGGTATGCGGGTAGCAGTGCTGGTTATTTCCTGCCCATCGGTCCGATCAGGCACTAGGTGTGTGTCCTTCCGTCATTCTCTGTCCTCGATGGCGGAGCAGCCATCACGGTGTGGCCGTCCATCCGGAGAACCGGGCCTGCGCCGGAATCATCAACAGCGGCCGGTGGCCTTTGTGGATCAGGTGCGCGGACACCGACTCACCGGACACCCGTTCCATCATCGAGACGAAGCCGCGCCGCGGAGTGCCGATGATGATCATCAGCGCGTCGTGACGCTCGGCGATCGAGATCAGTAGCCGCATCGGATCCTCGTGGGTGCAGTCGTACGACCAGTTCCCGGGCAGCGGTGCGAGCATCGCGCACGCCTCGCTACGTTCGGATTCGAGTCCGTCGGCGAGTTCCCTCTCGTAGTTGGGGGAATCTGGATCGATGGGGAGATCGTTCGGGTCGACACTGTGCGCCACGTGCACACCGGCATTGATGCGCAGCGCGAAGTCGACCGCGAACCGCAATGCCGAATGGGAGCCGGCATTGCGGTCGAAGCCGACCACCAGATGACACGCCGGCGCAGGCACTGCCGGTGGCCCGTCGATATGCAGCGGTTCGAGTGACCTCAAGTTCTCGGTGAACCGGTGACGTGCGTCTTTGCTCATCGTGTTCTCCTCACAGTCCCGCCAACGCGAGACCTGCGGCGCCGGCCGTCACGGTCAGGGCCAGAGTCCCGACCGCATTACCGAAAGCGGGCCAATAGCGTTGGCGTTGAATCAGCCGCACCGTTTCGAAACTTGCCGTGCTGAAGGTGGTGTACCCGCCGCAGAACCCGACTCCGACGATCAACTGCAGCTCGCGCGAGGCGCCGTGGAAGAGGACGGCTCCGGTGACCAGTCCCAGGATCAAGGAGCCGGTGATGTTGATGATCACTGTGGCCCAGGGGAATTCGGCACTACGCCGGGTTCGGATCGCCCCGTCGAGAACGAACCGGCTCACCGCGCCGGCGCTACCGGCGAGTGCAATCCACAGTGTGATCACCGCCCGTCCTCCTTGAGTTGGGTCTGGATCCGTGCCCCGGCCGCGATTCCGGCGGCGGTTGTGAGGAGACCGACCGCCACACTGGCCACCGCGTAGAGAACCGCGGACCACAGGTGGTGATCACGGAGAAGCAGATCGGTGTCCACGGCGAGGGTGCTGTAGGTGGTGAACGAGCCGAGCACACCGGTGCCGACACACAACCGCACCCGCCGGAGCCACCCGGCGTCTTCACCGAGGCGGGTGAGGGCTTCGAGCAACAATCCCAACAGCAGGGCGCCGGCGATGTTGATCGCGAACGTCGTCCACGGGAATTGTCCGGCCGAGGTGGGGAACGCGACGCCCAGTCCGTAGCGCAGCGGCGCGCCGAGCAGCCCACCTGCGGCGACGGCGGCGATGGCCGAGGGGCGCACATGCAGCGGCCCCGGCTCGCGGGGAACGGAATCGGGGTCGACCGGCAGCGTCGGTGCGGGATCGGTGGGGCGGGTCACAGGCACAGTCCTTCCACGGTGGGAAGGAGCCATCAGCCCCGGGAGTGGGGCGGTTCAGACAACCCTCCGGAGGGTGTGTCTAGGCGGAGATCCATCGCCTGTCATTGATGAATATATCCTGACTGGGCCGCGGCTGTCGCCTCCGGGACACTCGAGCCTCACGACCCCACTCCTCTCGTGAACGAATTCGTCGCCGGCGGGTGCCGGCTTCGGCTCGCTCCATTCCCCCATCGCGGCGTAACGTGAAATCCACGATCATGGCGGTGGGGCTCGCCATAACCGCATTTCGCACCCGACGGAGCGGAACGCCAACGGTCCCTGGTCCAGCACACAACGCTGGCCGGGACTCCTACCCACGAGGTGTCGGTAGCCGGTCAGCGGCAACCACATCCCGAGGGGGACCCGATGTCTGTCACATTCTCGACCATTCGCGCGGTGGAAATCCTGGATTCACGCGGAAATCCGACCCTATCGGTGACCGCGGAACTCTCCGATCGGACCGTCGTCTGCGCCGGTGTCCCCTCCGGAGCCTCGACCGGAACCCGGGAAGCGGTGGAACTGCGCGATCACGATCGCGCCCGCTTCCACGGCCGCGGAGTCTCGCGGGCGCTCGCCCACGTCAACGGCCCCATCGCAGATGCGCTGACCGGCAGAGTCTTCGAAACACTCGCCGACGTCGATCGTGTGATGATCCGACTCGACGGAACCGCCGACAAATCACATCTCGGTGCCAATGCCATCGTCGGTGTCTCCATCGCCGCGGCCCGCGCCTTCGCCGCCAGTGCGAAGCAACCGTTGTGGCGCGCGCTGACCCCGGACGGTGTGCAGCCGCGGCTACCGGTACCGCATTTCAACGTCGTCAACGGTGGCCGCCACGCCCCGAACGCCCTGCAGTTCCAAGAATTCATGATCGCCCCCCTCGGTGCCCCATCGATGGCCGATGCCGTGCGGGCCGGATCGGAAATTTATGCCGACCTCCGAAGCTCGCTCGAACACCGCAACCTCGCAACAGGTCTCGGCGACGAAGGCGGCTTCGCGCCCGAGGTGGCATGGCCGGAAGAAGTGCTCACCCTGCTCGTCGATGCGATCAAGAAGGCCGGCTACATCCCCGGGCTCGGCGACGTGGCGATCGCGTTGGATCCGGCGGCGAGCGAATTCCACACCCACGACTTCTACGAGGTTTCCGGGCAACACGTCACCAGCGCCGAGATGATCAGCCGGTACGAACGTCTGGTCGACGAATACCCCATCTGGAGCATCGAAGACGGATTGAGCGAAGGCGACCTCGACGGGTGGAAACACCTCACCACCACCCTCGGCGATCGGATCCAGATCGTCGGTGACGACAACTTCGTCACCAACCCGGCCATCATCACCGACGCCATCGCCGCCGGTGTGGGCAACGCGGCCCTGATCAAGGTCAACCAGATCGGCACCGTCACCGAAACCCTCGAGGCGCTGAAAATATGTCGAGACGCCGGATACGGGGCGATGATCTCGCACCGCTCCGGCGAAACCGACGACACCTTCATCGCCGACCTCGCCGTCGCATCCGGATGCGGCCAGATCAAATCCGGTGCGCCCGCCCGCGGGGAACGGGTCGCGAAGTACAACCGCCTCCTGCAGATCGCCGACGCCAACCCCCGCCTGCGCTACGGGCTACCGTCGTGACGGAGGCGTCTCGACCTGCCGACCCACCGAACTCCGAACCGACCGACAGTCGCTGGTTGACCCCGGGAGTGCTCGGGGTGGGTGGGGCGTCCCTGTTCAGCGACGCCAGCCACGAACTGGTCACCAGCCTGCTCCCGACGTTCCTCACCTCCACCCTGCATGCCGGCCCGGGGGCGCTCGGAGCGATCGACGGCACCGCGGACGCGTTGACCGGGCTCGCCAAGCTCGCTGGCGGCCCGTTGTCGAACGACCCTGCCCGCAGGTCCAGGCTGGCCGCCTCCGGCTATGTCGGCACTGCGATCGCCACCGCCGCGATCGGGCTGACCACCGCGGTGTGGCAGGTGGCGTTCCTGCGCTCGTTCGCGTGGATCTCACGAGGGGTGCGTTCACCCGCCCGCGACATGCTGCTGACCTCGCTCTCGCGTGACGACTCGTACGGGCGGGCATTCGGTGTCGAGCGTGCGGGCGATAATGCCGGGGCGATCATCGGGCCGTTGGCGGCATCGATCCTGGTCGCCGTCGTCGGTGTCCGGCATGCGATGGTCCTCTCGATCGTTCCGGGCATCCTCGCGGCGGTGGCGATCCTGATCGCCGCCCGCGAAGCCAAACGCTCCCTCGGTGAACCAGCCGGCCGGCGGACCCTCACACTGAACCTGCGGGAGCTGCGGGAAGTGGGGTTCGCCCGCACATTGACGCCGGTGGCAATGTTCGAACTCGGCAATCTCGCCACCACCCTGCTGATCCTGCGGGCGACGGATCTCCTGCAGAGCGGAGGTCGGGATCTCACTGCGGCCACCAGCCTGGCGATCCTGCTCTACGTCGCACACAACGCCGCCGCTACGGTGTGTTCGCTTGTCGCCGGGCAACTCTCGGACCGCATCGGCCCGCGGCTGGTGTTCGCGAGTAGCGCGCTCGTCTACGTGGCGGGGTATCTGGTGTTCGCTGTCGGTCCGCACGCGTGGCCACTGCTTCTGTTGGGGTTCGTTCTCGCAGGTCTCGGGATCGGCGCGGCCGAGACGGCCGAATCGACAGCGGTCGCGAAGACGTTGCCGGAGGGTCTGCGCGGCAACGGTTTCGGGGTTCTCGGCTTGGTGCAGGCGTTCGGTGACATGGGTTCGACGGTCATCGCCGGGATCTTGTGGTCGCTGATCTCGCCGATGGTGGCGTTCGGGTACGTGGCGGCGTGGATGTTCGCGTCGGTGCTCGCATCGCCGCTGCTGCAACCCCGTGACCGCCGCAACTGGACAACGGCATGACCGGGCGACGCTGCGCAGGTACTCGAATCATGCGCTGAGACAAGGACCGAGGGCCGCGTACACCAGCTATCGACGATCTGCCGCACCCCTGCGCGACAAGCGACTCCGAAAAGAGCGAACCACCGGCGGGCAGCGGTTCTCAGCAAATACACAGCGCCATCGGTGAAGACTGCGCACGGAGAGGCCGGTGACGGGCGGCTGGTGCACACAGTGGTGACGGCATCGCGTACCGGGATGGGCAATCGTGGACGATCCGCCACGGGAGTGGGCAGTCGAGTTCTCCGGCGGCCGATTCGCCGGACCGGGTGCTGCGACAAACCGGCGCAACCGACTGACGACGACAGACGAACGAGGACATGAACACACACAATCTTGCGCTCGACGGATCCGGAATCGACGGATCGTCGTATATCGACGTGACCGATTTCGCCCGAGACACACCGTGGCTCAACGAGCCGATGTATCTGTACACCAGCATCGGCATCGCCTTCTTCGGTGTGCTGATCATCGCTGCGTGGTGGAAAGCCCGGCGCGAAGACTCGGCGACCATGGCCGCCGTCGTGGCCGCACCCATCGCCGCGGTCGCCGCGTACCTGGTCAACGACGCGGTCAAAGGGGTGGTCGAGGAGCCGCGGCCCTGCAACTCCTATCCAACTGCGTTCATTCTCGAAAAGTGTCCACCTCTGGCGGACTATTCGTTTCCCAGTAACCACACCGTCGTCGCCGCCGCGGTCGCCGCCGCCCTGTTTTTCGTCAGCTGGCGATGGGGCACGGTGGCAGCGGTGGCCGCCGCCTTGATGGCCTTCTCTCGCGTCTACGTCGGTGCCCACTACCCCCACGACGTCATCGCCGGTCTTGTCGTGGGATTCGTCGTTGGTCTGGTCACCGCACTAGTACTGCGCAAGTATGTGACCGCACTCGTCGAAAAACTCTCGACCGGGCCGCTTCGTCCTCTACTTTCAGGGGCCACTGCGCCCGAACAACCGGAGCACAACGCAATCACCATCACGATGCAAGGTCGGCGTCGAGCAGTGGGCCCGACTAAACAGTGAACAACTCTTCGCCGACCCGGCTAAACCCAGGTAAGAGCACGCCACTCCCGTCGAGAATCGCATCTTTCGTGTCAGGTAGCAGTCAGATCAGAGACGAATGCTCGAGGCGCACTCCGAAGATTCGCTGGTAGAGGTCCTCGCCGAAACTGGTGGGCAACGGTGCGCCCGGGATGATCCGGAAGGTGCGCTCCCCGTCCGGTCTCCGTTCGGCGCGGAGGAAGAGAGTGGTGTCGCTGGCCTCGGTGTGGAGGCTGTCGGCGAGGTCGAACATGTGGGTCACGAAGAAGACGGTGGTTCCGGTGTCCACCAGCCCGTGAAGGATCGAACTCGCTATCTGCGAGCCTTCACGTTCGTTGGTGGAGGCGAAGGATTCGTTGCACAGCAACATCGCGTTCGTCGGCATCAGGTCGATAGTCCGGCTCATCCGGTGAAGTTCCTCGTCGAGTTTGCCGCGCTGCATGGCGGCGTCTTCTTCCCTCTTGAAATGGGTGTAGACGCCGGGGCGCGCAGTGGCCCGCATCGATTGTGCGGGCGCGAACAGTCCGGCTTGCATCATCAGTTGGGTAAGCCCGACGCTGCGCAGGAATCTCGACTTCCCACCCTGGTTGGCGCCCGTGATCATCACCAGTGTGTTCCCGTCGGCGGCGATGTCGTTGCCCACCACACGATCTTCGGCGGTCAGGCTCAGTGCCACGTCGTACATTCCGGTGCAGGTGAACACGGTTTCTCCGGGGCGCGTGGGTTCGGGGAAACAGATGGGTTCGTCGAGTGCGGCGAGGTGCCGGGCGAGATTCAGGGCGCCGATGTAGAAGCCGAGTTCTGTGCGCAGCATCCGAAAGAAGCTCAGGATGTGGTCGGCGGATTGGGCGAGGGCGTTAGCGACGAGGATTACCCCTTGTCCCTTCAGATCGCCCAGTGCCTGTGCGCCGGCGATATCGCGGTCGGCGATCTCGAAGCTGTAGGAGACCGGCTCCTGCATCGCGAAAATCCGTTCCCACCACCGCCGATGAGGCGGTTCGTGGAGAACGTATCTCTCACCTTTGTTGCCCTCGCCCAGGGTGGCACTGAGCAGCGCACCTTGAGGAAAGTGCAACTGCTCGAGTTGGTCCCGCGCGCTACGGAAGAAGGTGTCGTCGAGTTCACGGGCGAGCGTGGTGAACAGTGTCGTGAACCCCTCCGATGTGAACTCCGCGGAATGTTCGGCTCCGATGTTCTTGAGTCGGGCAAGCATGTCGAGGAACATCTCGAGTACCTCAATGGATCGGTGCAGGACCGGATCGGGGGAATGGATCAGCAGTGGATAGTACTGCTTGTGTTCGCGTTCGATCGCCTCGACGGCAAGCTGGTACATCTGCGTGACCACGGCGGGCTGCGCGAAGCAGTCGCGCAGTATCTGTTGCCGGTAGATGATGGCATCCGGGTCGGTCACTGTCGTCAGCAGCGCGGCGTCGGCCACACCGCGCAGGAAAGAATCACCTTCGGCCATTGCATCGAGCATGGTGTCGAGTTCGAGGTCTTTCCTCAGATCGGTGGCGTGAGAGGGTAGTTCGGTTCCGGCGGCGAAGTCGCGGCTGCGGTACATCAGGTGTGCTTTCATGATCGACGTTCCTTCACCTGCTGGTAGGTCAGGCGGTACTTTTCTGCGAGCGTGAGGGCATACGCCAGGCCGTCCGCGCGCTGGCGGACGAGGGTGAAGGTGCGATGCGCCGGATCGTCGGGGTCGACGGCGGCGACCATGCTGACGGTGGCCTCGTTCAGCCTCGACAACTCGTCGACGAACGTGACGTACACACCGAGCATGCCGCGGTCGATGATCCGGTTGAGCACGGCGCCGCCGAGAAGACGGGCGTCCTTGACGGTGGTGGAGGTGAAGGTTTCGTTCATGATGACGATGCTCTCGCTGGTGGCCTGGTCGAGAATGTCGTGAATCCGCTCGAGTTCGTCCTGGAGTTTGCCGCTGAGGTTGGTGATGACCTCCTCGCGTTCGAAATGTGTGAACAGGTGATCGTAGAGATGCAATCGGGCCCGGTGGCCAGGGACAAGGCAGCCCAGGCGGCCCAGGTAGTGCATTTGTCCGAAGGTGCGCGCGAAGGTGGTCTTGCCGCCCTGATTGGGTCCACTGACCACGATGACGCGTTCTCGGCCCGTCAGTGCGAAGTCGTTGCACACCACCGCTCGTTCGGGAACAAGGCGTTCGGCGAGCGCGATATCGAATGTGTCGAACGCGCTGACCTCATGGGACCGATCGGTGACGTGGGGGTAGCAGAACTGCAGGCCGGCGTGTTCGAACCGGTCGAGGTAGTCGAGATAGACGAGGTAGAACTGGATCTCGCGGTCGAAGTCGTCGATGACCCGGTCGAGGAATCCACGGTTGTGCTGACAGAACTGGTTCAGTTCTGCGAACTCGCGGGGATGTAGTCGGGCGAGAAGATCCAGTACGTGCGCTTCGACGTGGTTCAACCCCCACCCGGCGGTGTTGCGGAGATGGTGCTCACGCACCTCGCCTTGCTTGAACTTCTCGAATGTTCTCTCCACCTCAGTGCTGTAGTCCGATTCGCCGTCATATCTTCGGACCGTGATGCGGTCACCCTTGATGATCAGGCAGTACCGGATGCCCGACAGTGCCCGCTCGACATTGTCCAGATCACCTCGCAGCGTGGAGAACTCCGGGCCCTGGAGATAATCGGCGAGGTAGTCGCGGAATCTACGCAGACCCGACGATCGTAGGGACAGAACAGTGAGGTTGTCGGACAAGCGGGTAGTGGCCACGGCGAAAACGCGGACAGCCATGAGAAACCAGGCCTGCTGTTCGCGGGGGTAGTACCGCTTACGGGCACGGGCGAGGTGTGTGCGCATCTCGTGCATCCCGGCCGCGAACTCGTCGACCGCCGACCGCACCTCCTCCATCTGCACGTCGCGGAAGACCTCGTGTCGGTAGGTGATCGCCGCGGTATCGGTCAGGGCCGTGTGGAAGAACTGCTCGAGGTCGTACTCCTCGTGGCCGGCGACGATCGATGTCACGACCTGCTCGAGGTTCAGATCGCCGAAGAACTCGGGCGGATTCGTCTCGAGAGGTGGTGCGGTTGCGGGGTTTTCGAAGAGGATGCTGCGAAAACTCTCGGCTGTCATAGCTGCCGCGTCGTCGTCGGGTGCGTACGTGCGATGAATGGCGTCGACATTGTGCATTGGAAGGGGCGGTCGGACGTTCATCCGGATCTCCTCTCGGTCAGTCGACCGAGCTGTTAGATCCTCGTGATCAGTGCGGCCCCGGTCAGCATCGAATATCTGACCAGGAACCGTTGGCTCCACCCGTACGGATGCCGGATGAGCGCACATTGTGGCGAGTCCCACCGCCATGCAAGCTAACTATCAGAATACTCCGTGTCGATCCTGCCTGACCAGCATGCGGTCACCGAACCCGCGTCGAAGAACTCGAAATCCCGTGCCGTGCAGAAGAACAGCACATGTGAGCGCAGGATGCGCGGACGAGCCGACCCTGTCTGATTCCGAGGCACACGAGCAGGCGGACATCGGAAGTGAGGACTGCTATGGCGGCGGTTCGATCGCCGCGGCACCCCTCACGCGGTATACGACGGAAGGACACCGTCGGGAAGGTCCTCCGGCGTTGAAAACCCGGGAGCCGACGCCGCGGATTGCCCTCGACAACTCCACCGGTGACGACCGAGATCGGCGAGGTTCACCACGACCATGTTGTTGTCGATCGGATCATGGTTGCGGCCCAGACCGTCGATGAGCGTTCGATAACCTGTGCCGTGCAGCAGTGCCTGGTGACGGTGGTGGAAATGGCCGTGCCACAGGCGTGCCGGTTGCACGTGATCGACGATCTCCCGTAATCGTTGCCGATTGGCTTCCGACGCGGCCAATTCCCGTGGTGGGAAGCCGTACCGATCGCGCTGCATTCCGGGAACCGGAATTCCGGCCGGGCAGTCATGACAGAACATGACATCCGCGAGGCCACCGGTGATCGCCGCGTCCATCTCGCCGGTGTCGATCGTTTCCTGCGGCCACCACGACGTGCCCTCGATCCGTAAGAACCGATCGATGGAGTACGCGCCACCCATCGCCAGGCATGTCGTCGATCCCCACGACCACCGCAATCCACGGGGCAGATGCACGATCCGTTCTCGCAGGTACCGAAGACCGTCCGGTGCGACGGGACGCGCCAACAGCGCGTCGAACGCTTCATGATTGCCGTCCACGAAACCCAGGACCAGATCGAACTCGGTGAGAGCAGCGTCGAGTGCATCGAGGTAGGCGTCGGTGAAGCGATACCCGAAGTCGCCGAGATGGACTACCACGTTCGCATTGCGTTTGGCTGCATGTTCGATCGCCTCGACCGCATATCGAGTGTCGGCATGCCAGTCCCCTGCAATCGCAATACGGTTGGGAGAGTTGAGGAATCGTCCCGTCGTGGGCTGGTGAGCTGTGTACATAGCGGAACCTTCGGCCGTGATCTCTGCTGTTCGAAGAATGGTGAAGTTCCGAGCGGTCCTGCGCGTCGACGACGCCCCGAAAGGTGTCGACGATGCCGAGAATCGGCAGCCACACCGTCGCGGTATTTTCCGGTGCCTTCACCGATGCGATGCGGCAGAGCGGCCTACCTTTCCGAGCGATACGTCGCTCGATTCGAGGTAGGGACCGTTGGCGGCGCGAACACCGCATTTGGTGGTGGGCCCCACCACCACTGTTCCGGTCAACTTTACTCCCGCCGGCGTACGTTCCCATACTGCAGTGTGGACGAAACCGCCGAACTCGAAGGTGATGTAGACACGCCACCGTCGAATCGTCACCAAGCCAGGTGTGGTGTGCGGCACCATCTAACCGAGCGTGAAATTACCGATGTCTCCCCGACCTCGTCTCGGTTGTACCCGACGTTCTCGACGAGACCTCACTTACCCAACCCCACGAGTACAGGCAACGCATGTTGAACCGCCGCCCGGCAAGTTCGAAAACCTTGATGTGGCCCGGTGTCGAGATGTGGCGAGGATCGACGGAACTCGCTGCACCTTAAGGACGGCCTTGGCGCTTCTACGCGCCTCAGGTACTTTGAGCCGCACCGAATCCCGCCGGCTCAACCAAAATGATTCCTCCCAGGTCGATGCCGCGGAGAAACATCAGATTCAATGAGTCTGAACACTATTGATGTGAGCGCGAGTTGTTCTACGAGTTCCGCGAAGGGGAGTTGCCGTGGGAGTGCCATGGGATGCCTCCCATGAACATCTCACTCGTGGTGCATCTGATGCGGGGCGGTGTCGGATTTACACGTAGCTGTTCCGGCTTGAGTGAAAGTGGAGAGAGATTTCTTCGGCCGCGATGTCACTCAGCTCGGGTTGGCGGGATCTTCCTGCGAGTAGAAGAACCATTCGAGGCAACTGCGCGTGCGCGCGGTTGGCCGACCACAGGAGGAGCGCCATGCAGATGCAGACCGGATTCGATCGCCGTCGGGTGATCGGGGGTCGGCGATGACGAGTCCTGCGCAGGAAAAGGCTCCCGCCAGATTCGCTCGTACCCCTCGCATAAGTTCACTGCCGGCGCGGTCGCGGACTTGGGTTCGCGACAGCTTCTGCCTCGGAAGCGCGGCAGTGGGTGTCGGCGCCGGGGCGCCGCTGTTCGGGTATGCCGCCTTGTCAGTTCCGGCGGCCGCAGGACTGTCGATAGGCGCGGTGTACGCCGGAGTCGCGGGGAAGAAAAAACAACTGCGCGATGTCGAGGTCGACGAAGTAATCGAACGACTCTGCCCAGTCATGGGAATCCCGGAAGCGACGCGGGCGGTGTTGTCGGTATCGAAGTGGAGCGGAGGGACTCCGGGCGTGCCGGGAAAACTCACCGTGTATTACACGTCGGCGCAGCCGCTGAACGACGACACATGGTTCGACGACATTTGCGAGGTTTTCGAAGACCAGGGGTGGGGGTTCTTTGCACTCGCCGAGCACGATCCCAACCGTCGGCGGTTGATCTTCACGCCCGCAGCGGAGCCGGAACGAGAGCCCTCTGACAGTGAAGCGGTGGCGCGTGCAAAACGCTATGTCGGGCAACTGCTGGGACCGACCGCAACAGTGACTGCGATTGATGTCGATACCAAGACAGGTGAAGTCACCTCCATGATGGTGCGGCACGAAATCGGATCGAAGCTCGTGTCTGATGGCTATCGCACTCGTGTCGAACGCGCGATCAATGCGATGTTCCCCGGACGCTGGCGTGCAAAGTGGAACCATCACACGGACGAGGTGACGTTCGAGCAACGTGCTGCGTTCCCCGACAGCGTTTGGCTGCCCGCCCCGGACATCGACCCGGATGTCGATTTGTTGGCCAGCTACGACTCAGTGGAGATCCCCTACGGGGTCGACGAAGACGGCAACGAGGTGGTGTGGCGCCCCGCGATCGATCCGAATCTGATGCTGATCGGACCTCCCGGTAGCGGCAAGACAGTGACGGCACACAACCTGTTGGTCAACTTCTCGCGCCGCGGATGGCCGATCTGGGTGCTCGATGGAAAATATGTCGAATTCCTCGGCTTCCAGGACTGGCCCAACGTCCAAGTGGTCGCCACGACCATCGAGCAGCAAGTTGCGATGGTGCATCGTGCACGCGACTTGATGGAGTACCGCTACCAGAAGATCGTCACCGGCGAGGCAACGGAAGCGGATTTCGAACCGGTGCTGGTGTTCCTCGACGAGTGGGCGGAATTCCGCGGCAATGTCGAAGACTGGTACACCTCGGTCAAACCGAAAGGCGGCCCGAGACAACCACCGGTGCTCGCCATGCTGGCGTCGATGGCACGCAAAGCGCGTACCTCGCGAGTGCATCTGGTCTTCGGTACTCAGCGTCCCGACGCGATCTACTTCCTCGGCGACATGCGCGACAACTTCGCGATGCGCATCTCCATGGGACGGCTCTCACCTCAAGCGGCCACCATGATGTGGCAGTCTCCGACGATCGGCACGAGCGTTCCGCGCAAGTGCCGCGGGCGAGGCACCACTGTCACCGACAACTATCAGCCGCTCGAAATCCAGTGCTACCGCGTGCCGGATCCACGAAAGACCCGTGACGGTACTCCGGACGCCGATCTCCTCGACAGGCTCCGGCCACCGGTGACCAGACACCCGCGGTTGCTGATCGTTCCTCCGGAATCTCTCCCGGACATCGACGCCTCCGACGAAACGTCAGAACCCGCACCTTTGACCTATTTCGACTACGTCGCCGCTGACTGGGTCCTTGCCAGTGACCGGCCCGACCTCGACCCGGTACTCAAGCGAGCACGGATGAACCGCGATACCGATCGCCGAATCGCATCGCCGACCGCATTGTTGGGTCTGTTGGGGGCGCCCGAAACTCCGACGAAGCGACCAGCGATGGCGGACTTCGTCGACCTCGACACCTACCGCAGACCGACGCTCGCGAAAAACGATCCCGCAGCTGCGGCGGCGTTTCTCGACAAACTGGCCGATCCTGCAATCCGAACAGAACAGTCGAACCTCGACCAGACCCGAACCAGACTCACCGTCGTCAAGGAGGCGGTCGATGATGCGGCTCTAAGCGAGGAATCGGACTATGCATTCGCCAGTGGAGACGAACACGAGGACCAATACGGACCTGTCCAGGATGTTCGCGCCGCTGACGTGGCACTGGGTGATCTGTTGTTGATGGAGGACACCGACGAGTGGGTCGTTGTCGACACCGAACCCGAGCCCGACATCATCGAAGACTCGTTGCTCTCGTTGACCTGGCGCAGTGACACCGACGAGGTGGGCGATCTTGCGATTCCGGACAGTTCCTACGTCTCGATCCGCAAGCCTGTTCAGGTACCTGAACTGGTGTGACCTCAGTCGAGCTCGGCCGGCACCCACTGCCGCGCGGCGGGGTCCCATGTCCCTGTGGATCTCCGCCCCGACAGCAATGGAGACAGTGCACGGCTGAGCTCGGCGAGTGCGTCGTCGAGCGTATGAAGCTCGGATTTCAACGATGTCTTCGACGCGAGTGCACGATAGCCGGCGGCCCAGCTCGGCCCGGGAGATGCAAGCGTGTGGGGGAGTGTGAGCACGCGGCGGGTTTGTTGGGCCCGTAGTGCGTTCACAGTGTCTTTGGCGTCGACCGTGCATGAGGTGATGATGAGTAGCAGATCAACGAGATCACGGAATCGCGTTGAGGGAGTGACCTTCTGAGGCCCGTGAAGTTCGTACATCGCGCACAGTTTGTCAGCGATCTGGTCAGCGATAGGTACGACCGTGAAGGCCGGCAGCGTCGAGACGTCTGCGATCTCGACGGCAGGGCGGGGCTGTAGTCGTTCCACCGGTCCGATCAAGGTGCGTTCGATCGCAATGTCGATCGGAAAGTTTCCTACGCGCGTAGTGCCGAGATAAACGGTTGCTTTCAATTGAGCACCCCGACTGACGCCGGTCAGTGATCCTTTCGCCTCGATCTCGAAAGTGAACCGGTCCAGGTCCGGGCGGACGCTTAGAGCTCGTAGTTCGTCGACGGCACCGATGATGTCTGTTCCGGGATGAAGCAGATCGACGTCTTGGCTGTGACGGGCCCCAGGGATGCGAACGAGCATTCCACCGCCTCCGGTGAGGATCCACCGCGAATCAGGTGACGAGAACACCCTCGCCAGGAACCGCTGGGTGAAGTACTCGCGTTGAAGTTCCTCAGTCGTGCGACCGGATGTCTTTGCCTGGCTTCCCAGGCGTGCCAGCAGTGCCCGGTGAAATGCTGCTGCCGACGGATAGTGTTGTGCCACTATACGATTCCTTGTTTACGCAGCGCGCGAAGTGCGGCGGGCAGGGCGGGATCACGCAGAATATTCAGGACGCCGGGACCGTGCCCGACCTCGCCAGCGGCTTCCTCCTGGCGAGAGGCTCTCGTATCGGTCGGTGCGGACCTCAGGTCCGAGGCGGCGACATCGTCGATGAGGGCGGCGATCAACCCTGCTCCGTCACCGAGGGGTGCGCCGTAGAGGTGCGCAAATGGGCGCAGTTCGGACTCCAACTGCCCCCGCGAGACCTGATCGGTGCGCAATGCATCCCACACCACGCCAGCGAGGTGTCCACCGTCTGTTCGAGAAGATGCGAGGTCGACGATCGTCCTTGCTGTCGTCGTGACGGGCAGGCCATCGAGTAGAGACCAGTGTGTGGGGTCCAGCGTGGCGACGTGGAAACGGACTCCGTCGCTACGTGTGTTGCGCCGGCGCGGAACGGTGAACTCTGCAATGTCAGCATCGATGTCGCCGAGTTGTCTCAAGTCGGCAGCCGTTCGATGAGAGGCGACCCCGCGGGGATCGGCACTGCCGATGCGCTCTGTCGCCGAGCGTGTCGGGTCGAGTGCAAGCCACTGGGCGCGCACGTGATCGGTGGGGTGAATCGGCGTCCCTGTCAGCCGGTACACGCCATGTCTGATGCGGGTGAGGATGAATCGGTCTGCCAACCGCTTGAGGTGTTGCGCACTTACGCCCGACTCGGCGGCCTGCGCTGAGGTGAACATACCCCACTGGTCCTGGGCGAGGTCAGCCAGCGCCAGGAATCGATCATCACCTTTCATGCACCAATAATATCACTCTAGGTGTAATTATCGACGACCCAAAACGGAGTTTTAGTGATACTGCCCCGCATCGGACGCAGACCGAAAGCGTGTCAATCACCTGCCCGTCACGTGCGCCGCCCAGGGGCCGAAATTTGTTTGCCGACTCGTGTCACACAGGACGTCTCGACCGGATCTTCCTACTCGTAGAAGCCCAATTCCGGCGACACGAGGAGATCGGTCATGTTCGAGAGCCAGTCAGAACCCCAGCGGCCCACCGCGGGTACGGCGAACGCGGCAGGACTGTCTGACGCGGATCAGATGTCCCTGCTGATGGCAGCCCCACTGATCTTCGGGATCGTCGTCGGCGCCATGCCGGCCATGTCGGCAAGGGCCACGGCCTGGCTTCTCGAACACAACATGATCATCGCCGCAGCGGAATCGCCCTTGCTGGCCCTTCCTGGAGCGGAAGGCGCTGGCCTCGATATCCGCCGGCTCATCGTCGTGGCCGCAGTGCTTGCGGTAGCGGTAGCCCTGGCGGTCAGCGGCTTACGCCAGGCAGTTGATCGTCGTCGTCAGCAGCGGCTGCGAGTGGGTGATCAAGGGTGAGGAAACTCGCAGGTCCGGGATGCGCGCTAGCTGGTCTTGGGAAGGGGGCGGAGAGGTCTGGTTCGGGCTCGGATGAACGCGGCACGGATCGTCTGGATCTCCACATGCAGAGCCTCGCCCAGTGCGGTGGCGTGGCGATCGGCGAGAGTCCCTTCGCCGCGCTCGATCCTGCCGATCGTCGTGGTGCTCAGGCCTGTGCGGCCGGCGATATCCTTCTGGGTCATTCCCGCGAGATTGCGCAGGTCAGCGATCGTCCTGTTCTTCTCTGGCACGACGATCAGTTGATCAAGAGGGATGCCGAGTTGCTCAGCGGCGCGCGCCAGATGGTCAGGCGACGGTTGCGATCGTTCGGTTTCCCAATTGTGAACGGTGGTCGGGTCCACGCCGATTGCGCGGGAGAGGTCGCCACGGCTGATCTTGGCCGCGGTTCGAGCCTTTTCGAGGGCCTTCGGCTGGAAGCCGTTCAAAGGCAGTCTCACCTGGATTGTCCGTTCATCGCTGGACATCCTATTGAAGATGTAGATACCATCGTTGCATACCGGGTTTAGATTCCAGTGATAAACACCAGAACGGCCTCAACCAGCGACCATTCGCTGTTCTCGACCACCCGGTGCGCTCGAGTACGAACTGTTCACACGTACATGCGGCCTGACCAGCCGCTAACGGAAAAGAGCTTCCGATGACCACCAGCACCGCAGCACCACAACGCACGTCCGAAATCTCCAGCAGCCGACGCGGCTGCCGTTCCTCTGCACGCCAAGCGTCGGTAGCTAGACTGAATACAGCCGGAATCCCCGCCCGGTCTACTACACCCAGTCGCGACGACGGGTGGTTCCAGACATCGCGACAATCGGGTTCAGGGGGACGTGACGGGCAGGCTTGGACACCTGCCCGTCACGTCGATACATCAGTCGACCTCGCAGACGTTCGCTACCACGTCAACGCTCTGATGTGCGCCGGAATGACAACCGAGCTGATCGCTCAACTTGCATCACTGCCCGTCGAAATCATCCGGGCGTTGCGCAAGACTTCCACGACGTCAGCACCACAACGTGTCGTCGACGCCGTCCTTTCAATCACCTTCCGCCCCAGCCGCGGCCGCGATCTCACGCCGGCGGTGGGAGCACACCGACGTCTGCGTGCACTCAACGCAATGGGCTATGGAGACGGTCTCCTGGCAGCTCGTCTCGGCGTCGACATCGACGTCGTCACTGGCATGCCGACCAAGAGCCTCATCTCCAGTGGGCTATGGAAGGCGATCGCCGGTATCTACGACGAGCTGTCCATGCACCCGGGCCCGGATGCCGAAATTCGTGACCGATCACGCGCGGATGGCATCGTGCCGCCGCTCGGGTGGGACGACGACGAAATCGACAACCCCAAGGCGCGGAGTCAGGAACGAGTTCAACCGCGACACGGTGGGGGAGGTGTTCCCGTTGACGAGGCAGTCGTGATCCGCCGGCTCGGTGGGGAGCAGTTGCCGCTACGCCTCTGCGAGCGACGCGAGATCGTGCGCATTGCGTTCGAACGAGGTTGGTCTCCTTCCGAGCTCGCGGCACGGCTTTCCATCAAATACGACTCGGCAGTCACCGAATTGAGCCGCTACCGGCGCGCACTTGCACGTGATGCAGCGGCCAACAGCGATTCATCGACAGAAGAGAGTGGCCCACAGGAAACGGCCGCTGAAGTCCTTGGTGTTCGCGAAGAATCCGACGAACTGTCTCCTGTCGAGCCCCTGTCGGGTCGGGAGCTGGAACCGATCTCGCTCGACGAGGAATTGCTGGAAGATGCGACATCGAGCGCTCGCGCGTCCGCCGCGCTCAACCGGAGGGTCGAACGAGTCCAGTTGTCTGGTTCTCGGTCGGGACATAGGAATGGCGCGACACCGCTCCGCCCGCCGCGCCACATGCTGCGCACTCTGAGTACGCGGTGCCCCCGTGTAGGCCCTGGCGGCATTTCCCGCCACACATCCAGCCGAGACATACTGCGTCCCAATCCGATTGATCGATCCATCAAGCCAAATCAACATGTAGACGATGCAATGCTGCGCTCGCCATCGGCGCCCGCACGCGCCTCGCGGCGGCGAGGTCTCTTCTTCGCAGGGGCCGGCGGGAGGGCATTCACATACGGCCCGGTGGATGGTCAGCTGCGGCGAGAGGTAAACCGTGGCAGTCAACCGCAGGGATACTTGCGCCCGATCGACATTGCCGACACCGGCTGAAGTACATCTCGGCAAGATCTCCATTGGACGCTGAAAAGCGTTTCTTGACAGCGGATTACAAAATCGCATCACGTTCTATTCATATACAGACATCTCCGGTCTCGACCCGAGACCCCAGACGGGACCTGCTCATGAACACGACATTCGCCTCCGCGCTCAACACCATGACACCCGGCGACGCTGTTATGTGTCTTGCTGCCGGAACGGTCGAGCTTGCTCTCGATGACGCACCGGAATCAATGCGCTGGCACTGGTTCGCCGATCTCCTCGACTCGCAATGGGGGTTAACCGGCAGGCTCGCGCCCATCGTGACCGAGCCGGTCATGTCCGAACTGGAGCAAGCTGCCCGTATGTGCCACGCCGCAGCACAGCATCCGCTAGACCCGCAGGTCTGGATATCGGCATACCAATCCACAACAGCGCTGGTAGAAGACCCTGCGGTGATCTCAGCAGACGCCCTGCACCTCGCGCTCTCCGCAGCCAACGACATCGCACTGGAAGCAATGGACACTCCGCATCCTGATTTTTCGGTCGCCGTCACGCTGGCATTCGAAGCGCTGACATCGGTGGTGGCCGTCGACCGCGAGGTGTCCAGAAGTTGGATTCTGACTGCAATCGGAGAATGGGTCGCGAGGACAGAATCGGATCAGTCAGGCCTCCGATCTGCACAATCGCGCACTAACGCTGACAATAGGCAGATTGCAAATGCTTCCGTTGTTTCTGCAGGATGTAGCGAGAAGACACTGCTGAAAGTGAGAGGGAATGCGTGAAACCGTCGTCCAATCAGAGCCGATGAGTCCAGGTCATTTCGGTTCACCCAGCCCATCCGTCGTCGGGGGCGCGGTCAAAGGAAGGCGACGGCAGAAACGGGCGGGGATTACTCGCGAGAAAATCGTCGACGCCGCCGCACGTCAGTTCGATGCTTGTGGATTTGCCGCGGCAAGTATCAACACCATCATCGAAAACGGGAACCTGACCAAAGGTGCAATATATTTCCATTTCTCTTCCAAAGAGGAACTGGCACAACAGGTTATCGAACGATGGTCAAATATGGTGAATGACGAGTACGTGGCTCTCGGAGAGGCTGGTGATAGGTCCCCCTACCGCCAGCTGGTGCGGTTCTGCAGCGAGATGGCGCACCGTATCGATGCCGATCCCATCCTGCGTGCTGGGTTACTTCTCACTGTCGAACCATCCGTTACGGGCGGGAAAACTGCATATATGAAGTGGCACAAGAGCATTGATGAATTGGTTGTCCGCTCCATAGAGTCAGGCGAGATAAGCGACCGTCCCGCAAGCTACCGACTATCTGATCAGGTGTGCGCGACATTCATTGGCGGGGCTCAACTTCATTCGGTTGATGTGGGCTCACCCAATCTGCGAACACGGATAGTCGACGTGTTCGACGGACTTACCGGCGGTCCGGACTAGCCGAAACCTCGCCTTCTACGCCGCCCCGCAGAGGCCCTGGATCTTCCCACGGAGCCTGAAAATCTACCGCGCCCGTGTTGTATGCACGTGAGCGGACTCGAATCCCCGGTCGGAAAAGGTCACCCCTAGTATCGGGTTCGTGCCGAACGTGAGAACGCCCGACGCCGATATCTATTACACCGACAGTGGGGGAGAGGGGCCCGTCCTGCTGCTCGGGCATGGATTCTTCATGGATTCGTCGATGTTCGCCCCGCAGATCGATGCCCTCGCCAGCAATGTCAGGGTGGTTGCCTGGGACTCGCGCAGACACGGACGAACAACCGATCACGGCGCCGCATTCACGTATTGGGATTTGGCTCGAGACTCCCTGGCGGTCCTCGACGATCTCGAGATCGAGACAGCAATCGTCGGCGGAATGTCGCAGGGCGGCTACACCGCGCTACGGACGGCTTTGCTCGCTCCCGAGAGAGTCCAAGCGCTCCTGCTACTCGACACCGAAGCATCTGCCTGCACCGATGGCGAGAAAGCCGGATACAAGGCCATGTTCGATCAGTGGTGCAGCGATGCCCCGATCGAACCGCTTGTCGAAGCTCTGGCACCACAATTGATCGGCGGTGACTCGCGAGAGTCGTGGGCGCCGTGGATCGAGAAATGGACGACAAGCGATCGTCGAGCGATTCGACCGGCCGCAGAGTGCTTGATCGAACGCGACGATGTCGTCGACCGGTTGAGTGCTATCGAGGTGCCGGCGTTGATCATCCGTGGCGAACACGACATGTCCGCGCCTGCGGCCAAAGCAAAACAGTTGTACGACCATTTACCGCTCGCAGTTCCAGTCCTCACCATTCCTGGCGCAGGTCACGCAGCCAATTGGACCCACCCGCAGCCCGTGAACGAGACCATCGCGGCCTTCGTGACGATGGTTGAAACAGGCTGGCTGTAGAAGTTTGAGCAGCTATTCGGTTCCCGGGATTCGCACGCCTAGGTACATCTGTACGGGGTAGTCACCACGCATTTCCGTGTGTACCTGGACATGAACGCGGTATTCCTCGCCGGTGTCGGCATCGCGCAGATGCATGAATGGCTGGTGTCGGCCGAATCGAACATCCTCTTTGCCCCACAGGCGCCGAAATGCAGGGAACTTGCTCAGTTCTTCCAGGGTTTCGATCGCCCATTCAGGGTTGTAATAGCGTCCCATCAATGCGCGGAACCAGTTCACCGTCAAGGTCGTCTCGGCTTCCCACTCCACCATGACTTGCTTGGACTGCGGTGTGGAGAAGAACCAGCGCAAAACATTGCCGTCGTCGAGAAGGCCTGGAAAGGCGCGATCATAGGCAGCGTTGCATTCGATGACATTCCATCGCTCATCCAGATAAGCCACCAGATGTGGATTGAGCGCTGTGATGACCGTGCGCATCTCGGGTGTGATGAGTGATCGGTATTGCTCGATCGTCCACGGGGTGGTCGATGTTTCCCGTTCCGTTTGAGTGCGGCGAGCAAGGTTGTACAGGTGTCGGCGCTGGGCCGGATCGAGGCCGAGTTCCCGTGATGCTGCTTCCAGAAATTTGACTGAAGGGTTCGGCGATTCGTTACGTTCGATCTGCGTGATATGGCTCACGCTCCAGAAAATATTCGCCGCGAATTCGCTCCTCGTCAGACCGTCCGGGTGCTGCGGTGTGGATCTGGTGCGCAACGCGCGCAGGTAATCGCCCAGGTTGGGCGGTCGGACGGTATCCATGCATGACCTTTCGTGAGTATCTGTAACGAGACAAACACCCAAAAGCTGACCTACGGCGAAAAGTCAATACTCGCAGGTAACACTCTTTAGTGGTACCGACCAGACTCGCGCCGGTAACACAAACCTGCTGTGCTGTTTCGCGAAAGACTCACAGCTGCGTGGCAGGCAGGAGAGTGAAACCAGCAGGGAGGCGAGTCAACACCGGGGTGGGGAGACCCTCGGAGTTGCTCCAGAGGGGGATAGCCATGCCACGTTTACGGCGAGGCTCAAGCAGGCGTTCCAGGAGGTCGCCGCTTGGCCTTCATGTACGCCCGATTCACCTGTTCCCCAGAAATCCCCAACGCCTCCGCCAAAGCAGTCTGGATCTTGTCGGTGAGGGCGATCTCACCGCGTTCGATGCGCGTGATCGTCGTAGTCGTCAACCCGCACACTTTGCCGAGCTGGGGTTGGGTAAGTCCGACCAAGCATCGATAGTCACTGAGAAAGCGCTCCTCTGGATCCGTGACGACGACGTCGCCGACTTGGATGTTCAACGCATTCGCGGCTCTGGCCAGGAAATCTATCTGAGGAGACACGGCGCCGATCTCCCAGTTGCGGATGGTCGCGGCGGTCGTGTCCGCCAGGCGGGCGACATCGCCACGGGACATCCGAGCTGCCTTTCGGGCAGCTGCGAATGCGTCTTTATCGAAGCCGCGCAGGACGTTGCGGCTCATCGGATTGGTCCGTCCATCGCTAGACACCATGCCGCAACCCTTCTAATATGCCATCCAGATTGGCTTTTAGATTTGTCACCAAGATTGACAGGGATTGCGGCGAACGTACCGCCACCGAAAAGCCGAGGCAAACCGTTCTGCAGCGCAGTTGGCGCCAGCCAGTCCAGGTCCCGACCTACTGTCCCCGTACGACCTGCCCACCCTGTCCACTCGTCCACTGTGAAGGACCACCACACATGGCATCCCTACTGACCAAAAAGATCGATTCCATCCGCTCGTCCGGTGACAAACAACCAGCACATAACGGCGCAGACCCGGATAGCCCACCCGACCTGACTACCCGCGCGCGAGTGCGCAGACGCCCGATCTACCTTGCAATCGGCGTCGCCCTTGTCGTCGTCGCCGTCATCGGCATGCTCGCCGCAGTCAGCGCGATGCGCGCCACGACCGACGTTCTCGTCCTCGCGCGCGACGTCCAACAGGGCCAAATCATCGAATCGAAGGACCTCGCGGTGAAAACCGTCAACGTCGACGCCGACCTGGGTGCCCTCTCGGCGGGTGAACGAGGTCGTGTCATCGGAATGAGTGCCGGCACTCGATTGCCGGCAGGAACAGTGCTGATGCCCGCGGCCGTCACCGACCAGGTGGTGCCCGGAGAAGGCTTGACGATGGTCGGCATCACCGTGGGATACCCACACCTACCGTCGGAAGCAATTCTTCCCGGAGACATGATTCGCGTCGTAGACACCCCCCGAGAAGGCGATGACCCGCCGGTTACGGGACCTATCAACACAAAGGCGCAGGTCTACTCGACGACCACGATCGCGGAAGCGGGCGAAACCACTCTCAACCTCCTGGTCCCGGAAGCCGAAGCAAACTGGGTCGCCGCGCGGGCTGCGACCAAGCGCGTGTCCATCGTCCTCGACAACCGAGTGCGGTGATTTCCCATGTACCTCGCACTCATCTCTGCATCCGGGGCACCAGGAGTCTCCACGACAGCACTCGCTCTGGCCTTGAATTCACCAAGTAAGAACACGCTCTTGGTCGAAGCTGATCCAATCGGATCCTCGCCCGTGCTGGCCGGATACCTCCTCGGCGGCCGCTACCACGACAAATCATTGATCAACCTCGTCGACGCCAACCGCCACGGACGCCTCAAATCAGCGCTGGCCTCCGAGGTGATCACCTTCCCCGACACCACGGTCTCTGTCCTCCCTGGCCTTCTACATTCCGCTCAAGTCGATGCAATGCGCGGCGTCTGGAGTCCACTCGGAATCCATCTCGCAGGACTTGCCGTCGACGATGCCAACGTCATCGTCGACGCCGGCCGGATCGGACAACACGGCTCACCTGTCGAAATGATCGTCAGCGCCACGACCATTGCCATCGTTACCCGCACGACCCGTCCGGCACTGGCGGCGCTGCGCGCTTCGATCAACGGATTGCGTCAACAACTGTCAGCGACACAGTCCACGGCAAGCCTCGGACTCATCCTCATCGGTGAATCTCCGTACAACGCCGACGAAGTAGCCAAGGTCACGGGACTCGATGTCATCGCCGTCATCCCGGATTCGAAGGACGCGAAGGTCTTCTCCGACGGCGAGGTGCTGACCAAGTGGCGCCGCCGCCGATCGCTGTATCTCCATGCGCTGCACCGAACCACGTGGCCCAAGATCGAAAAGTTCGCGGCCACCCACCAGGCCGACTGGAAGTCCAGCCTCGCCGTGACAGGAGACCGACGATGACAACTGACGAGACAGCACAGAGTACGCACAAGAACATCACCGATCTCCCGTTCTTCTCCGCGACGCTTCCTTCCGTCGATCAGCACTCGGCTTCCCCCGAACCAGTAACCCCGGTGTCGGCAGAGACCGCTGATTTCTTCCGCACCAACCACCTTCACGACCTACCTCCAGCACCACGGCATAGTCCTCCGGACGAGGCCGTGCGGTCGCGGCGGAGTACGCCCCCGAAAATCGCGGTCGACCGACAACTCGTCCGCGCCCTGCAGCGAGAAGCGGCCGAGCTACTGCGCGAACACCGCACCAAGCGTGACCGAGAGCTCAACGATCCGAAGAACACCAAACTCGTCGTGCCGTTCACCGAAGACGAAGAACGCGAATACGGCCGAGAAACAATCACCGGATTGGTGAAAAACCACGTCCAACAGACGATCCGCTCCGGCGGCGAAGCCTTCAACCTCGACCAAGAACATGCCCTCATCAAGGCGATCTTCGACGCCCAGTTCCGCCTCGGGCCCCTCCAAGATCTCGTCGAAGAACCCGACATCACCGACATCTACCTCAACGGTGACGCCGTATACGTCAAATACCCCGACGGACACTACGAATACCGAGCTTCCGTCGTCGACAGCGGCGACGAACTTCTCGAGTGGATGAGCCTGCTCGCATCCAGGGCCGATAACGGTGGCAGGCCCTTCTCCAGAATCAATCCCTCGCTTCGACTCAACATGCAAGGCAACCATCGACTTTCGGTCCTGGGGTACACCACCATCCGGCCCTCCGTCGCGATCCGCATCCACCGCCTGACCAACATCACCCTCGAGCAGCTATCGCTCGATCACCACATGATGCCTCCGGAACTTGCGCACATCCTCGGATGCGCCATGCGAGGCGGAGCGTCGACCGGCGTCGGCGGCGGAATGGGTTTCGGCAAAACGACATTCGCCCGCGCTCTCGCCAACGCACTCCCCGTTCACACACGAATCGGAGTGGCCGAAACCGAACGAGAACTCTTCCTCGACGAACTGCCCGGCCGGCGAGACTTCGTCGTCGACGCCGAAATGATCATGGGCGGTGGCGAACGCGGTCCAGACGGACAGCTCGCCGGCGGCTTCAGCCTGAGCGCAATTCTCTATGAGTTCGTCCGCCAGGGACTCGACTACCTCGTAGTCGGCGAAATCGCCGGCCACGAGATCCTCGCCCTGGTCAAGGCGCTCCAAACAGCCAATGGTGGCCTTTTCACTACCCACGCCTACACCGCCCGCGGCGTCATCGACCGACTCGCCAACCTCGCCCAAGAGCCCCCGATGAACGCCACCGCGGAATACATCGAACGGCAGCTGGCAGAACACGTCGATGTGATCGTTCAGTTGGCGACGAAGGTCAGGGTCAACCGCGAAGGCACCACAACCGCAGTCCGGTATGTCTCCGAAGTCGTCTACGTCGAACCTGGCGACGACAAGCTACCCAGCTTTTCCACCATCTACCGCGGATACTCCGACGGCACAGGGGTATTCGGCACCATCCCACAGCCGCTGCTACGCAAGCTTCTCGCCGGCGGATTCAAGAGACTGAACCTCCCCTCCGACACTCTTCGGAGTTTCGACGAAGAACGTGAACTCTTCGACGACGAAGGAGCTGCATGATGTACCAGCAAATCGGCGTTTTCCTCGTCCTGCTTCTGTGCGCGGGAGTCGGCTGCCTTGTCCTGGGGTGGAGGGACCGCCGCGATCCCACAGCCCCCACTCGGCAGCGTCCACGTAAGGGCGAAAGAGTAAAGATATCCGGGACCACCCAAATGCTCCTGGCGGTAGGGATCGTGGCAGGTGCCAGCGTCTACTACCTGAGTGGATGGCTCTTCACGCTCTTCCTCGTCCCGGCCCTTCTCGTGGGTCTGCCCTACCTCCTGAGCCGACCGGAAGCGGAACACCAGATCCGCCGTCTGTCCGCGATGGACGAATGGACGCGCAACTTGTCGAGCAGCATGCGAGCTGGCTCCGGAATCGAACACACCATCATCTCGACTCCTATCCCGGAAACGCTCAAAGACGAGATCACTGCCTTCATCAACAGGCTCCGCAACAATGTCCCACCGGCCGAAGCGGTCACACGATTTGCATCCGACCTCAACGACAGCGTCGGAGATAAGATCTGCGGCGCCCTCCTCCTTGCCATGCAACTGCGTGGTGTCGGTCTGGCCAATGTTCTCGAAGGCCTCGCCGAAGACGTGGGCGATACCGTCGCCCGCCGCCGGCGCATCGAAGCGGACCGCAAATCGACTCGAACACAAGCCAAATGGGTCACCATCATCACCATCGCCGTCCTTGCTGCAGCTTTCGCCTTCACGAATTTCATGGAGCCATACCGTTCAGGCGGCATGCAGATCGTCCTACTGATCCTGCTGACGCTCTTCGCTGCAGATCTGTACTGGATGAAACAAGCCACCAAGCCGCCGACCTACCCGCGGTTCATCGGAACCAATGACCGCGTCGAACGCACTGACCTTGTAGGAGCGCAGCGATGAGTATCACCATGACGATCATCGTCTATACCAGCGTCGGCACAATCGGCATCTATCTCGTCGCCCTGTACTTCCTGCGAACCCAACCTGCCCTCACCGACGTGATGTCCAGGATGTCCGGACCCGCGCCGGAGAAGGCAAGTACAGCAGGGACATCACTCGTCGACGGGCTCGCCAACAAGCTCGGCCTGCGCGTACATCCCTACCTACAAGACAGCCGATTCCTCACCCTCCCCACATCGGACCTCTCACTGCTGCACAAAGATCCGGCGCACGTACTCGGCGAAAAACTTGTCGCGGCATTCTTCGGTCTGTTGATCTTCCCGATACTGAATCTGGTTCTGACCGCGTGCGGATTGGGATTGGCATGGTCGATGCCGGCGATCCTCTCACTCGCGACCGCCGTCTTCCTCTTCGTGATTCCCGACATCGACATTCGGCGCCGCGCAGCTGCGGCTCGCGCCGAATTCGCACAAGCCCTCAGCTCCTACATCGACCTGGTCGCGCTATGCCGACGAGGCGGAATCGGATCCACGCAATCCCTCGAGATCGCCGCCCAAGTCGGAGACAGCTGGGTGTTCCTACGACTGGACGAGGAACTGTACGAAGCCGGCCGCTCCGGCGAAGCGCCCTGGAGTGCCCTCACTCGCGTCTCTCAGCAGCTCGGACTCGCAGAACTCGGCGACCTCGCAGACATCATGACGATGACAGGCGACAAAGGCGCCAGCGTCTACACCTCACTGCGAGCCAAAGCCGCCAGCCTGCGTTCCGCACAAACCTCCGCTGAACAGTCCGCCGCCGTCGAGGCAACAGAGAAGCTCGCCATGCCCCTCGCCGGCCTCGCCGGCCTGTTCATGGCACTACTCCTGATCCCGGCCGTGACCGTCATCAGCGGCTAACCAACAACAAGAAAGGAATGCCCTCTGAACAGGCAAAACAAAGAAGGACCCATCGACCGGACTCATCCAGTCCAGGACAACTGCTACACATCCAGCACACCAATAAGGAGCACGCCATGACCACCAAGGCCATCACCACCACCCGACGCGCAACCCGCGCTGCCATCACCTCGTACCTCGCACTCACGATGATGTTCGTCGCCGCACTCGCAGGCAGCCTTCTGCAGCGTGCAGGCGGTAAAAATTCGGACCGTGGTCCGTCCACCCTCGAGTACGTCATCCTCGCCGGAATCTTCGCCGTCGCGGCCATCGCTGCCGGCGCTGTAGTCGTCCAGAAGATCCAGTCCCGCGCGGACTCCATCCCCGACTGAAACTGCCGAGCGCAGTTCGGATGCTGGAGAACAAAACCATGGGCCTATCGGTAGCGCTGAGGACATGGAGTGCAACGTCGCTCTCCAGTGCTCGGCGCTATCGATGCACGACCTCAGGCGGCGGTAACCGCATGGGACAGGAGGAAATGCTGTGATGACGATTTTGACAGCGGTAGCGGTTCTCTTGCTGTTCGGAATGCTGCTCCTCATCATCCTTCTAGATGGGTCACCGCTGGAGGAAGTGATTTTGTGGGCGGGGTGGTCAGTTATGGTGCTGGCACTTTCTTTCTGCGTATTGGGCCTGTTTTGGGGAGCCGTGGCCGCAGTCGGTGTCGTCGCACTCGCGGGGGGCGCTTCCTACGTTTATCGCTACGCCACCTTCCGTCGTGATCGTTCGTTGCCGAACGAGTGATTTGGATCTGCGTCATACGAACAGAATTCACAGACCTACAAGCCCTGAGGGGTGAAGGAGAAGGCCAATGATTATCACGATCATCGTATTGGCAGTGACGAGCTATCTCCTGGTGTTCGGGGCCTTCTACATCTCGGATGACGGGTTGAAGTTCTATTTGCCGCCCATGGTTGCGGCGCTCGCCGTCCCCACGTTGACGCTCGGGAGTTTCAATGTAATCACGGACGAGAAGACCTCGGGCATAGCCCAGCTCGGCATACTTGCGGCCGCATTTTCTCTCTCCATAGCCCTCGTCGTTGCCGCGATGTGGACTGCCATGTTCGCGCGCAATCGCGTCGACACCAAGCGCAGTACCGCAGCCCAAAAAGGGCTCGCCACCTAGCCCACCCTCGCCAACCGGACCGCAGAGAAACGGACAGTCATGACACTGGAACAGCTGATCGACCGGTGGCGCCACGACGACCGGGGCCCCACGACGCTCGTCACCGTCATCGCGATGGTCGCTTTCCTGATGATGTTCTCCGTGATGCTGCAAACCGCCCTGTTCTTCCATGGACGAGACGTCGCAAACACCTGCGCCGAAAAAGCATTGCAAGCCACGCGTTCTCAGCAAGGGAACCAGGCGCTCGGCCTCGCCGCAGCGAACGCGTGCATCGCGAAATCCGGATCGGGTGACCTTCAATCGCCGGTCGTGTCGGTGAACAAGACACTCCGCGAGACCACGGTCACGATCACCGGAAAGTCCCCGTCCCTCGTACCGGGGTTGGAATTCGCCATCACCGTCGACCACACCAAACCCACTGAGCGCGTGACCAATCCCGGAGGTGTCGGATGAAGCTGAGCCAGTGGATCGCTCGCGCCCGCTCAAACGATCGAGGAGATGTGACCATCGAGTTGTGCCTCGCGATCATCGTCCTCCTCGTCCTACTCGGTTGGATGTACGCATACGGCATCAACCGTCAGGCGCATCAAAAGGTCGAGCACGCCGCGGGAGAAGCCGCCCGGGCAGCATCACTCTCACGTACCGCCACTCAAGCCAACCCTCTCGCATACCAAGCGGCCCTGGACTCCATGGATGGTCAAGGACTCAAATGCACGACCATGAACGTCAGCGCTGACACCTCCGGATTCCGTACTCGCCCAGGAGTATCCGCAACCGTCGAAGTCACCGTCAGTTGTGAAGTTTCCTACGACGCCCTCGGATGGCCCGGCGTCAGCGGAGGACGAACTATCGAGGTCACTGCAATCTCACCCATCGACACTTTCCGGGAGCGCACCAGATGATCACCACCCTGCGTAAGCGACTCACCTCCAGGCTCCCCGAGGAACGCGATAAGGGCGCCGTGACGCTGCTGACCGTGATACTCGCTCCCATCCTCATATTCTTCGTGTGGGGACTCATCGTCGACGGCGGTGGAATGCACACCGCAGCTCAACGCGCGGACAACGTCGCCGAAGACGCCGCCCGCGCGTCCGGACAGCAGATCGTCGGATCGCTCAGTGCGCGAGGGATCGATACGGTTGTCGACCCCGTACGCGCAGTGGCGGCCGCGAAACGCTACCTCGCCGACGCCGGGGTCGAGGGCGAGGTCATCCCCACAGGGCCTCGCACACTGCTGATCACCACCCGCATCGTGTACGACAACAAGCTTTTGCCCCTTGGTTCGAAAGTGATCACGGGTAGTGCAACGGTGAACCTCAACCGCACCAACGCGGGGGAGGTGTACCGGCCATGAGTGCTCGCACAGTCCGATCCCGCCTCGCAGGACTCGGGTACCTCCTGATCCTGCTTCTGCTCGTGGCAGGGATCCCCGCAGCACTGTGGGCATTGCGCGGTAATCCTCTCGACATCCCCTTTTCGGATTTCGAGAGTCTGCTCTCTAGCCCCGACGACGGCAGCCTCCTCGTCGCACTTCTGCCGCTCGTCGGCTGGGTCGCGTGGGCGACATTTACCCTCCCGATCCTTGTCGAGCTCGCAGCCACACTCCGGGGCGTCAAGGCACCGAAGATCCGGCTTCTCGGGTCGCAACAGAAAACGGCGACTTTCCTCGTCAGTGGTGCACTGCTTCTGCTGACAGCCGGCACCGCAACCGCGACACCTGCACTCTCGCAACCAGTAGACAGTGCATCACCTGCGCCCTACGCACCGATCGCCGCACAGCAAGACCCGAGCGGCCCCGCCCACACTCAGGTGGACCCGCGCGCTGCACGGCCCGCGGTTAAACCCGCCGGCCCGACCGTGACCACCGTCCGCGGAGACACCCTGTGGGGACTCGCCCAAACTCACCTCGGCGACGGGAGGCTGTTCACCGAACTGCTCGAACTGAACAAAGACGTTGTGCCCGAAGCGGGATTCCTCGCAGAGGGAATGACGCTGCAACTCCCTGCGGCAGTGCAGGACGTCGTACAAGGGGCCTACACCGTCCAAGCTGGAGACACACTCTGGGACATCGCCGATCGAGAGCTCGGCGATCCTTTGCGTTTTTCTGAGATCACCACTGCGGACGGGTCGCCAGCCGGAGACCTGATCACAGTCGGACAGCAATTGATCATTCCGTCCGCGTCCGCCCAAACACCCGTGCCGGCAGCGGAGGCAGCCCCCCAGCCGGCGGCCGTACCTGCGCCGGTTGAGGCGCCGGTGCCAGCCCCCCAGGCGCAGGTGCCCGACGCGGCACCGGACCCCCTCCCAGAAGTTGCAGCGACACCGAACTGGCAACTCGACCCCATCGAGCCCCAGATGCCTGCGAATATGGCCCCTGATGCCGAAGCATCCGTGATCACCGCCGACGCGGAAGACGACTCCTCCAGCTCGTCCGGCGTCGTCTACATCGCCCTCGGTATCTCCGCGCTCGCCGCCGCCGGCCTGACCGGCCATCTCGCGCTGTGCCGTCGGCAACAGCAGCATCGCCGCCGCCGCGGCGAGCGCATCGCCCTGCCCGCCAAGGAAGCAATCCTTGCCGAACAGGCCTTGACGGCCGCTGTCGATCCGTTGACCACCGCTCATGTCGACACTGCATTGCGGAACCTCGCGCAGTACTGCCGAGCGAACGAGATCTCCATCCCCAGTCTCCTTGCGGTTTTCATCGGTGACGACACGATCGAACTCGGATTGCTCGAGGAGATCTCGCTGCCCCAGCCATGGATGCAATCAGACGACGACACGTGGATGGTCGACCCACGGGCGTTCCCTCGTTCGGTCCCGGACATCGACGTCAGCCCATACCCAGCCCTGACCGCGATGGGAACGAGCGACGATGGACGAGAGCTCATGCTCAATTTGGAGGAAATAGGGCATCTCTCCATCACCGGCACACCTACCGCCACCGCAAATGTGCTTCGCGCGATGGCCGTCGAGCTTGCCGTATCGCCGCTGGCAGATTCCCTTCACCTCAACGTCGTCGGATACTGCGGCGACCTCGCAGGCGCAGTGAACACTGGCCGTATCACGCACTCCGACAACACCGACGAGGTGTTGGCGCGCTTGGCTCGCCATCTCGAACGCGACGCCGGCATCCTCGACGAGAACGAGGTTGCATCCATCGCACAGGCACGGAGCGTGTACGAGACCAGTGAGCTGACTGCTCCGGAAATCGTCCTCATCTCCGACCCGTTGACAGCTGAACAAACAGAAATCCTGACCTCGATCGCCCATAGCGCCCCGCGGATCGCGTTCGCTGCAGTCACAACGCAGAACTCGAACACTCGCTCCGACTGGACATTGGATGTCGCCGACGACGGCACCGCAACACTGGTCCGCCCTGGTATCGCATCAGCACAGCTCACTGTCACAACACTCGACGAAGCCGGCTACGAGAGCATTGTCAGTCTGTATGCCACTACCGCCCATGATTCTTCCCCAGCTGTCGAACCGGAGGCCTCGGACTTCGGTTGGGAGGGGGCACGTCTCGACTGCGAGATCACGACCGAGAATCTCATCACCAGTACCGACCCTGCGGCTTTCACGGTAGTTCGGAACGACGACAACGTATTTGAGGAAATCAACTCCGAGACAGTCGGTGACATCGACATCGACACCGACTCTGCGGCTGAGACCGAAACCGAGATTGTTGCGTCCCATCCCGAGCTTCCCGCGGCTCCACACATTTGGATTCGCGTCCTCGGAGAGCCCACCCTCGCGCCACTTACTCCGGGCTCAACGGACCGCGAGAACTCGCGAAGCCTCACCGAAATCGCAGCTCTACTGGCATTCAGCGACGGCGGAGTGCCCGCAACTGAGCTCACCGCAAAGATGTGGCCGCACGACGTTGAACTCGTCAATGCGGCCAGCACTGCCGAAGAAGCGAAGACGGCAAACGCGCGGCTCCGTAGCCGCCGCAACCAAGCCGTCACACGACTGCGCAGCTGGATGGGAGATACCGACACCGGGGACGCAGCGCTCATCAAGTCCGGAGACCGAACCGGCCGAACGCCACTTCGCCTCCACCCTTCAGTGACCACAGACTGGGACTACTGGAACCAGCTCGTCGACGCTCACCCTGCGACGACGACAACCGAACGCCTTGAATCCGCTCTCGCGCTGGTGACCGGTCAGCCCTTCACCAGCGACGACCCGATTGCCTACCGGTGGGCAGATCACATAAAGCAGGAAATGATCTCCGCGATCACCGACGTCGCAGAAGAGCTCGCCGGCCGCTACATCCGCGGCGAACAGGTCACCCAGGACCTCGATGCCGCAGGAAAGGCAGCCCGGGCCGGCCTCACGGTCGACAGTGCTCACGAAGGCTGCTGGCGAGCAGCCATCATCGCCACCCACTTCTCCGGGGACATCGAAACTACCCAAACCCTCATCGACACCCTCAAAAGCGAACTCGACGAACTGCAAGTCGACGCACACCCGGAGACCAACGAACTTCTCAGACAGCTCGACACCACCACCGACTACCGCATCGGAGCCGCATCATGAACCGCCGCCTCGCAGCCATGCTCACCCTCACTGCGGCGGCCTGCCTGACCGCAAGCTGCAGCATCCTCAGCCCGGAGCCCGGCACCCTCGACACCAGCAGCGGCCCGACCTTTACCGGCCCCCCTGGATCGGGAAAATCACCTGAACAGCAAGCAGGAGAAGGTGCCCTCGCCAAGATCAGCGAGTACTACACCGTGCTCGCACGATTGAATTCCGACCCCGCTGCCCCGCTCTCTGACCTCGATGCCGTCGCGGCCGGCCGTTTCCTCGACAGGACCAAGAAAGAGATCACAACCAGTCGCAACGGAAACCCGACGCCACCAAGCGATCTCAAAGTACTCAAGAACGTGATTACCAAACACGACATCCCCATCGACGAGACCGGCGCACCGACAGCGGGAACTGCCACGCTCCAAATGGACGTCTGCATCAGCAAGCCTGTGGACAAACTCGAACTCGGAAAACCGATCCTGACGAACCCGTCATGGCCCGACCCAGCAGGATGGAGAGTCACAGCCGACTACACACAACCCGGAACACCCTGCAGCGCCGGAAGCTTCTAGGAGACAACAACATGGCCCACAACAGAATTCGACGAACCACAGCAGCAGCAGTCGCAGCTGTTGCCCTACTAGCCGGCGTCGCAGCTTGTTCCAGCAATTCCGACGAGCCGAACGTCACTCTCACTGCAACCGGAAACCCCGCTTTCGATGGTCCAGACGGCAAGACCGAGGCGAAGACGCCCGACGAGCAAGCGCGGAGCCAAGCGATCGCCAAGGTCAACGAGTTTTATGCTGCCCTCGGAAGCATTGAAGCTGACCCAACAGCTTCTGTGGATGCGATCGGCGGTGTGGCTGGGGACCCAGTCTTGAACGACCGAGTCGGGGACATCATGCTTCGACGGTCGCAAGGCATCACCAGTACCGGAGCCATTTCCGTCATCAAATCCTCGGTGACGGATCTGAGCGCACCGGTAGATGATCAGGGAAAACCCCGCGCGGAAGCCGCGTGGGTTCACGTTCAGGCCTGCACTGATATCTCCGGCTGGAATGCCGTATTTCCGGACGGATCAAGTGCGATGAAGCCCGACCGCGGCCAGTTCGAGTCCACCAACATCACCGTTCGGAACCCCGCGTGGCCTGATTCGAATGGCTGGCGCGTCACAAGTCAAACAGTTGAGAAGGTGCAATCATGCGACTAGCAATGAGAATTTTCGCCACTGCGACACTGGTTTGCGGCGTTCTGGTCACGGGGAGTCAATCAGCGTTGGCGCAGCCAGGCGTAGGTGGAGGTGGAGTTGACGTATCGTCCTCGCCCGGTGGTGCGAATGTGACAGTGGGTGGCGGCTACGTGAGTGCGCCCGCGGGCTCAGGCGCCGGCGCGGGGGCCGCGGGAGGCGGCGCGGGGGCCGCGGCTGGCAACGCAGGAGGCGGCGGAGGCGGTGCGGGTACTGGCGGCGCCGGCCCCGCTGCTGCACCTCCGTCCGGGACCCTCAACGCGATCCTGCAAGGCGCATGTCTCGGCACACCGGGGGGATGCCCCGCACCGCCTGCGGCACCCGGTATCGAGATCCCGCCGACGCCGCCCTCAATGGCGGAGATCATGAATACGGTGTCTATGGCGATCACCGCTATGCAGCTCGAAAAGCCTCCGATGTGCTGGACACCTGAACCTGCGAACTCAGGTGGAGGTCAACGTACCGGTCTCGTGGGTAAGGAGAGCTGGGCTTTCATGTGCCCCAACGACGTTCGCGAATCCACGACAGGCCCGGTCAACCGAGCAGCCACCTCGGGTGTGGTAACCGTCACCGCGAACGCCATCAACACCGGTGTCCTCATCAATCACGGCGATGGAGACGTGCAATTGTGCCCGGGTGCATTGCTGCCGTTCACTCCGTATACCGATGCTGTTGACGCCAGCCCTCTTTCGCCCGCCAGCGGAACTCCATCGCCCACATGCGGACATCGTCTCGCAAAATCGTCCATTGGACAGCCGCAAGACGTCTTCAAGGTCAGCGCCACCAGCAACTGGGTGGTCACGTGGACTGCCACTTGGCCAGGCGGCACGATGGGCGGTGTAGCCCCCACTCCGTTGACGTCGATGTACGACCGGCGGGTAGGCGAATTGCAGGTCTTGGTCACACCGAACTGAATTCAGCCAATGGATGCCCGCGTCATTTTGAACTGTCCAGTTCGAGTGACGCGGGCATCTTTGTCGGCAGAACGAGAAGGGAATCATAGGTGGGCACCTATCATCACGTGGTCCTACGCTCGGCGCCAGGCGAATACGTCGCCAGGATAAGGCCGAGCGCATTCGGATGCGACATCAAGGTCGGTAGGGGAGGTTGGTTTGATCAGAATCGGCTCCCGGCCATCATGGCATTCGCGGAGAAGTATTTCGACTGTTCCCTGACGGTGATCTGGGTGGACGACCTGTCCTGTGACGGTTGGGAATACGACTCGTCACTGGTAGCTCCGTGGGACGGCCCGGTGTCCCTTGATGACGAACCTGAACTTCCTCACCTGGTACCGGCCAGCTCGCCAGGCAAAGCAGACGCCGCTTGTCCGAACATCATTGTCGAGGGGATGTAACTACACGTGCTGACCGGGGATCCGAGCGAGGAAACATCGTTGTCATTGGGTGAAATCCGGAGGGCCATAGTGCAATCGTCATTTCTGACTGCGAGACAAAAGCTCTCGTATCTGGGTGCGTGGTCGGTTCATATTCGTGAGGCATCCCGCAATGCAGCTAGGGTTGAGGACTACAGGCAGGCGACTGATGTTGCTGTCCGCGTCTCGGCATTGCGAGCCTGTGTGAATGCGGTTGATCCGGAGCTGATTTCGGACTTGTCGGCGACGTTGAACCCATACGCAGAATCTCCCGACCCCAACCCCTTTGAGGATGCACTCAGATCTGAATTCGGGGATTCGGTTGGTGCTGAGATTAACCAACTGGCCGTGCACTGGAATGCGAGAGTCGACCTTCCGTGGCCGATGTTGATGCACCAGGCCGTTGACAGCACAAGCAGGTATCTGGCCTTGGACAGCCTGTCGGGGGTCGATCGTGGAGAGACGCGATTGGCTGCAGCTTTGGCAGTTGCGATCCCGATGGTGGTGCGTAGCGAATTCGCCGAGATCGGTGTTCGGGGTCGCTATGTTTTGTTGTGGCGGGGGCTGGGGAAGTTCGGGGTAAGCCCGCGGCCTGAGGTTTGGCCTGAACTGGCGGCGCGCCGGGTACCTCATGATTACAGCGCGCAGCCTCTGTCGTCGTTTACGACCGACCTCGATGTTGCTTCGGATTTCGCGAGGGACGGTGAGGGGATTTTGTTGGCTGAGTTGGTTCCGTTGTCGGCTGTATTTTCGACTTCGCTGGTGTTGGGGTTCTTGGGGGCTGAGGTGGTCGTGCGAGATCATCGCCACCGATGGCTGGTGCCTCTCCGCCGGACCGAGGGCGCTTGGGTAGTTGACTACAGTCCGCCCTGATTGGTCTTCTCCCGGGCGGCCATCGCAGTCTCGCGTTGCTTGCAGTTGCGTGCTTGTGTTGCGTGTTGGATTACCTTGTGGCGGTGTAGAACTGTGGAGCGTCAGTCTGGTTGAGTTGTGGGTGTCAATATTGTGAAATTCGAGCGGGTGGGGGAGTTTGGATGAGGCAGCTGCCGACTTCGATTCAGGAGGAGAGCGCTTCAGATGGGGGGACGGGCCGTTGGTGGGCGTGGTGGAGCGAGCGGATGCATTTGGTTCTGCTGATCGGTGTCCCCGCCAATCCTGCTGTTGTTCTGGTCCAACGTAATTTGGACGTCGATCGACCAGTATCTCAATCCGACTTCCGGGGCGGCAGTGGATGTTTCGCCCGATCCTGGGATTGCGGAGGACGTTATCGCTACTAGCGTGGCGGTGGCGTGCGGGTGGTTCACGTTCTTGGTAGTTCGCAGATTCTGGGGCCCGGTCGATCGATCTGCGCCGTGGCTCGCAGGTGTGGGCCGTCGTCGGCGGTTCCTCGGAGCTGCAGGAATTTGGGCGGTCGGTCAGGCTCTGGCAATTGCGTTTCGGGCATTTGTCGGTGAGGGCTCAACTGGCAGTCCCTCGGTCGAGGGTGGTTGGTTCTCCTGGGACGTCGTGAAGCCGGTCCTGCTGGCGGGGTTGATGGAAGAGGTCTTCTTTGCCGGGCTAGCGGCATTGGTAGGTCTGCGATTCCGGATCAACCTCATCGTGGTGATCGGCATTTCAGCGATTCTTCGTGGAGCCTTACACGTATATCAGGGGTGGGAGTTGGCAGTCGGGGCGATGTTGTGGGGCGGGTTTGCTGTTTTCGCGTACTACCGTTATCGATCGCTCTTGGGATTAGTTGTGCCTCACAGTATTTTCAATCTTGGCGTGGCGGCGGGTTGGATGGGACAGCGATGGTTGGTCGTGGCCGTCGCGGTCGTAGTGGTCGGCTTTGCTGTTGTCTACATCGCAGAGATCGAGAGGTCGCGCGGTTCTCGTTTGGGCACTGAGGGTGGGGTAAACGTGGGCGATCGGCAATCGCGGTCAGTTGTGTTGACCGGTGAGCCTTAAAGGCCAGAAGCATCAAAGAAGGCCCTGTTCGAGTGCGTGAACAGGGCCTTTTGCCAACTAGATGCATCGGAGGATTCGTACGGGTGGGTCGCGGGACCGTGCTCAATGTCTGTCTCTGCCCATATCGTTGGGGATATGACGGAGAATCGAAGCTTTCTTGATCGTCCGAAACCGTGGCTGGATGCTCCCCGCCCGGGGCCGACTGTCGTTGTCGACATCGATGGCGTCGTTGCGGATATGCACAATTTCGAGGGGTTGATCGCCGCGCCGTCATACGCCGATCGAGATTGGAAGCGGTTTCATACCCATTTCGGTGAAGCTTCCCTGAACCGCGCAGGCGGAAAGTTGGTTCGGGCGCTCGACAGTGCAGGTTTCACCATTGCATACAGCACAACCCGCTTGGACCAGTTCAATCGGACATCTGATCGGTGGATCCGGGCGAAGTCGTTGCCGCCCGGTCACATCGAATCACGGAGCTTGTGGGTGGACGGAACTGTGCGGCGGGCGCTCGATGTCAAACGACGGCATTGGTGGCGATGGGAAAACCACTACGCAGAGACGAGCCCGATAGTTGCCTGGATCGACGACGAACCAGACGCAGTCGACGCGCTTCGGGGGGAGGGTTGCCCGGCGTGGTTGTTCTCGGAGCTCGTCGATCGCCTCAAAGTCGGCGATGTGGTTCCAGCGCTTGCGTCCGGACCGGAACCCGTCGATGTTCTCGCCGCGAGGAAGACAGAGGCTTTGCCGCTGTGGGAGGAATTCGACGAGCGGTTCAAGGTCAAACACGCGCGGTGGCAGAAACGGCACGCGGAACGAATGCGGAGTCGCCAACAGGATCAACGGGTTGTCGGCGATGGAGCCGTTCGCGTCTGAGCCATTCTTTGAAGGTGGCTCACCGCATCGACGATGGACATCGATGCGGTGAGCCGGAGCACACTACGCCAGCAATGCGCCGCTGACGATGCTACTGCACCCCTGCTTGGAGATGCGGAGATTAGGCTCAGCCGCATGACCCTCTGGTTCTTGCGCTCTCGATCCAACAAGTACGCGGTAAGAGTAGACACCGCCGCCGCGGCTGCGGATCTTCGTGGGCGAATGCGCGCTGTACGTGAGATGAGTTCTCCTGCAGGAAGTGTGGACTGGGAATCGGCGCGTGAGATCGCTGGGAAGTGTGATTTTCAGTTCGTGGCGGCCGCCCGGGCGCTTCCCTTTCTCGAGAGGCGCTTGGCGTTGGCGTGGGAGCGGTCGCTGGTCATGAGTTGTTGGTATGGCCGAGGTAATCGACACGGTTTCGAGCTCCTTGAGGAACGCGGCTTTGCCCTTATGGCGATGCTCCCGGAAGGGGCTGAAGCGTCGGTCTGTCGCGAGTTCGTCGATGCGGTCGTCCATCGCAACGAGATGGGCTCCCGCGTCGATGGGGTAGGCGAGTCGGTGGCTGCGGCGGAGCTCGCGCTGGTCGAAGTGAATCAGAAAGCGTTGCGCCGACGAATGAAGGACGAGCGACAACTGATCGTGCTCGAGAGCGTGATCGGTGGCCAGTCCGGACGGATCGGTCAAAGCCTGCGGCATTATGTGCCGTGGCTCGACTTCGCGTGTGAGTATCTCGAGGATCCACGGGAGGTTCAGGAGCTGGAGATGCTTGTCGCTCGTTGGCGCATCGAGCGTTCGAAATACGTTGTGGAGAACCCGGATTATGCACACGTGCGGATTGTCGACGTGAAGACGGCGCAGGGCGGACCGCACCACAGAGAGGGCATGTAGATGAGTACTGAACCATGTCGAATCAGCGAAGGCAGCGCTCTGCACGCCGATGACCCGGATCCGTTGCGGCAGTACTGGTACACCGCTGATGACCTGGTGGATATCTTCGGTTACCGGCGGGACGCCTTGGAAGGTTTGTTCGGTGAAGCGACGCCGGGGCCTGGCGGGTTGGTGGGGTGGACGACGTCGGTGGTGTGGAAGATCGAGAGTGAAGTGATTGTGCCGGCGGTGGAATTGTTGGCGTCGAGTTTCCGCGATCAGGAGTCGATTGATCTCACGGTGTATCGGTCGTCGGCTGGCTGAGGCTCTGCGATTAACTGCCGCTTGCGGGGCCTTACATGTTGAGCTGGTTGGCCAGTCGACTGATCGGGCGCGGTTCGATGCTCAGATTCTTCGACTGAGGAACTCCGATGATGTGCACTCCGGCGCTGGCGCGGACGTGTGCGTCGCCGTTGATGGAGACAGAGGAAGTGTCTGTCGCTGCGACGAGAGTGTGGCCGGCCGCTTGGACGTGGCACTGGGAGTGGGCGAAGACGACAGCCTGATCTTCGGCGCGAATCTTGGCGTGATCGGTACCGACAATGTGGCTTTTCCCGCGTGCTTCGATGGTGACGCCATCGAATGCTTCGACGTGCGCGAATTCGTAGGCGGTGACACGGGCGCGGTGGGAGGCCTGTAGGAAGCATCGACCGGCGGCAGCGATGGATCCTCCGCTGATTCCGGCACACGATTGACCGATGATCTTCACATCGACTCCGTGCGGGACATGGCCGAGGTCGAACCACAGGTCAGGGTCGGCGTCGATGATCAGTCGTTTGGCGCCGCTGCGGATGTGGTGGGTGTATTCGCTGAAGGTGTGAACGATCAATGCTGGACGGGAGGAACGTGCCGGCTGGAGTCGAGCGCGGTGGTGGGCAGCTTTTCCGATGGGGGCGTTCATAGGGTGATGTTGCCTCTACTGGTGAGTTTTCGAGTGGTTTTGGCGGCGGCGAGTCCGGTCACGATGCGGGAACATCGTCGTTCGAGAGCAGCGCGAGCGGGTTTTCAGGCATCTGAGATGTGCGGTCAGTGATAGTCCATGGCATGGACAGCGCACGCCCCAGCGGCTAACCGATGAGTTCGGAAGCCCGCGCTGTCCGGTAGAGCGGTTAGGGTCGGGTTCTGCCTGTGACCACGGGTGATGGACGCGCTGAAGGAGCTTTTCTGAGATGGCCGAATCGAATGTGGAGTCGGAGAATACTGCCGACGGTGCTTCGACTTCTCTCTCCGCGGAGGAGGCCGAGCCCACAGCGTCCGGCCCTGGTCATCGACCGGGGCTTGTCACCGCCGCCGACGCAGGAAGGCGGAAACCCCCTCTCTCGACGTATCTGCCGATCCTGGGTGTCATTGCTGTGAGTGTGGCGGTGTGGATCGCTGCTCGCTGGGCGTTCGGTCGTCACGAGCAGGCTGGTCTGTGGTCGGTCGCCGCGTTGGCTGCTCTGGCTGGGGCGGTGGTGAGCGTGGCGGTGCGTCCGATGATGGCAAGTTTGTGTGCACTCGTGCAGATTCCCGTGAGGCCGACCAGTCGCCCAATCGTCCCGGCAGTGGCAACAGCAGGATTGTGGTTCGGGGCGGTGATGGCCGCCGGAGGCGACGCGATCTTGCCGGCATGGCTCACGGTGGCGGCTTTGTCTGTCTGGGCCGCGTGGATTGACCACTTCACCTTGCGGTTCCCCTTGCCGTTGATCCGTGCAGTCACCGCGGCGGGTCTGCTGCTCGGCGCGATGGCAGTGGTGATCGATCAGGACCCTGCCGCGGGTCTTCGTGCTGTGGTGGCCGGCGCCGCGATATTCGCCAGTTACCTGGTATTCGCGATCATTACGCGCGGTCACCCCGGTTTGGCGGATGTGAGGTTGAGCTTCATTCTCACTGCAGCTGTCGGATGGGTCGGTTGGATGAACGTGGCTTCGGCAGTGCTGCTGCCGAATATCCTGGCGGTAATAGGGGTGGCGGTAGCCAAGGTGTTCGGAGGCAGAAAGGTCCGGGGTGTGGAGTTCGGGTTCGCTCCGTACCTCGTTGTCGGCACAGCACTCGCTATTGCCTTGCCCGCGGGCTGGTGGATGTTGTGAATCTGACGCAAATGCGGCCGTACCGAGGAGAGGAACTGGACAATGCGCTGGCGCCGGCGGAATCGTTTTCACTCGCCGAACCGGGTGGAAATGGTGGATGAGTTACTCGATCACGTTCACCAGGTCGCCGAACGCACTCTGCCGGCATCGGATGCTCCGGGATCGGCCGGTGTGCGGCGTCTGCATGTGGTGTCGACGATGATCCGTGAGCTGGAGGAGGACATGCGCACTGACAACGCCATCGGAAGCACGACAGTCGAGTCGGTCAGTTTGGGACAGTTCTACGTGATGACCGCACACGGATGCGCAACACGCCTCGCTGCGGATCTCGATGCGGAAGACACTCCGGAGCGCGATGACGAAAGACTTGCCGCATTGGATGAATTTCATGCTGTTCAAGCAGCCACCGGGATCACCGTCGACGTTCACCGGATGCCTACTTCTCCGGAAGGGATCAAGGTTCTGACGGAGTTGGTACGACGAGCTCACAGCGGCGACATGACGCCGGCGCATGTCGAGAATGTGCGTGAGGTCGGGAGATTCGGTGCACTTCTTGACGTCCCTGTCCCTGATCGGGACATTCGCGGGCTGGTCGCGCACTTCGAACGCGTGGCGGGCAAGTCGTCGGGCCCGATCGGGCTGCGGATGCCGGTGGTGCGTGCCCGTGTGTTGGTCGCGTTCTTCGAGCGGTACGCAGCCAGACTGACCAAGACTGGGCAGGACGCGTTGCCGGCGCCGCATGTCCTCGAACACGCGACAGTGTGTGAATTGGCCGAGCGCGCAACGTGGCATCTCTATCGAGTCAGAAGCATCCGGCGGTAGTAAGTCGTCTTGAACCGGGATGAATATCGAATGGGGAAGTGGAGGAGAGGAAGAGGATGGACGAGAGAGCTAGGGACGTGAAGTCAGGCATCGTTCACACCGAACTTCCGTGTGAGTTCTGCGCCGAGCACCCGCAGTACTTTGCCGATGATCCTGTCGGTTTCGTGCGCGCAGCGCGGTGGGCAGCGGTCGTCAAAGACTGTTGTCATGGCAACGCCCCCGTGGACTACTTACTCTGCGACGAACATTGGGCCATGATCCGATTTCAGCAGTTGCCCGGCCAATGCCGCCGATGTGGGCGTATCGCCTATTCGGTAGCCGATATCGTCAGCACCGAGATTCCACTCGGCCGGACCGCTGAGGGCGTGTGGCCGTTGGTAGGACGTAACATCCCTGTTCCTCGATTCAGTTGAATGGGTCCCGCGACAGACTTTGTGAAGGGTAGAAAAAGCAGCGTGTTGATCATGGCGCTCGGAGAAGGTCTGACGCAGGGGCAGGCAACGATCATCGCGGCGGCGATCGCATTGGGTGCGGCGAGCATCGCGTTCTTGGGGATCTTCGTGAAGGCCCGATCCGACAGAGCGTTGCATCAGGCCACACTCGGTGAGGATCGCGCAGTTCAGCGCCGACAGCAGGTCACTGAAGCTCTCTTGTCCGCACTGGAGGCTATGAACCGGGCTGCTGAGTTGGTGTCGAGTGATAACCCGACCATGGAGCGGGACTCTGATGCCTACCGTGACCGCGACAATCGCTACTACGCATGTGTTTCTGCGACGTTGAAACTGCAGATATTGGGGCTGGAGGATGCGCACTTGGAGATGTCCAAGTTTACGGGTTCGCTTGGCCCCCACTGGATGCTCGCTGACGAGGAAGGCATTGCGAGACCACACCGGGACACGTTCGGAATGATCATCCAAGCAAAGGCGTCGTTGCCGTATACGTTCAGCAACACGCTGGCGCAGTTTGATCAACGGGCGTTGCAACACTGACTGCGAACGGATTTGGCGGAGCCCGAATGAACAGCATTTCGCACCCGACCCGGAGACTGAACGCGGTGTCGACCAAGCAGAACAAAATGGGGCTGCATCCCGTGCGGGTACAGCCCCATTCTCGTGTTCTCTTGACTACCCGTTACTGGCGGCAGGCGGATTTTCGTAGTGGACTGCCAAGCTGGCGATCTCCGATCCTCGGAGTACCACCCGCTGCCACTGCGCTGGCAAATCGCTCAACTCCCCGCGAGGATTCTGCACGGAGAGCGGTGGGCAGAGCACGATCTCACGGTCAGCGACTTCCATATCCGGGGAGAAGGCGCCCACTCTCCCGTACCAAATGGCTCCGCTCTCCAATGTGGCCCGAACATGGACAGCCGTCGTCGGCGACGGTAGTTCTTCGCGCATCAACTTCGCCCAGGCAGAGGTGTACGTAATCTTGGCCGGGTTCTTCCGGTTGACGTACGCGAACGCGCCCCACGCGGCCAACATCGACACTGTCAGACCCAGCACCGCGGCGATGGAAACGGCGATAATGTGTCCTGTGATGTAGCTACTTCCACCTCGAATCATGGCGGACAAGTCTGGCATCGGATGCCAGTTGACGCACCTGGCCAGCCCAGCGAGCGCAAGCAATACGACGAAGGCCACGGCACTGCACACGGTTGAGACCAAAGCGATTCGACCGATTTCGGTGAATGTTGATTCCCGGCGCCGAACAGCCTTTCTCGCGGTGAGCTGGTCGTACAGCAAGCCTGGCGCCGCGAATACAAAGAACGCCAGGATGCTGAACCACGTGTTAAGCGTCATGAGTAGTCGTCAAAATCGCCCACAATGTCCGACAGTGGCCGACGGGGCGTCCCGTCCTCTGGCGTTTCCTGCTGCTGAACGGTTACCTCTGCAGCGGGCACAGGCAACGAATCGAGGGACTTTTCGACGTAATCGGCACCTGATTGGTCGGCGGTCGAGAGTGGTTCGGGTTTGGAAGTGAAATCGGGAGACGATGTCTTCTCTTGGTCAGTCATGGATTGTGTCCAATCGCTCGCGTACCGGCGTCTTTACCGGTCGCTGTGAGTTTCAGTGTGCACCACAAGGCCGACACAGACGGCGACCGCCGATGTGGAGTCGGATGTCGCGTGGGCAGGGAATTGTTTCTTCGCGGCAGGTCGAAGTTCCGAGAGGGCAAGGACTGTCCTGTGTTGTGTCTAATGTGGTGCGAATGTCAGAGACTCCCGACTTGGTTGCGCAGCGCAGACAGTTCAGCCAGAACGTCCTCAAGAGCATGTTGGACAGCTTCATTGCGCCCGAACTCAAAAAGCGCGATCTCGACACAGACCCCACTTCGATCGACCGATTCCTCGTGGAAATCCAACCGGGCCAACCAGATGCGATTGTTCGGCTGGGCGAGGAAGCATACGTAGACGTTATTTGCGACCGCGACGAGGTAGAGACTCACATCGTCAACATCAGACCTCAAGAACAAGCCGTCCATCCCGACAGTGGGTGGGTTTGCTATCTGCGAGTCGAGGAAGGTTTCGTTCTGCACTTCGACTTCCGCCGGTACAAACCCCGTGCCCAAGGTCTTCTCGTCAAAGCGCAGCAGTTCCTCGATGTCGCGATCGCCAGCGAAGCCCACCTTTCGGTGGCGCTCGACAATCTGCACTCGGCAGCGGAATTGACCGTTCAGGCCCTAATGCTTCTAGAAGGAAACACCACCCAAAGTCACCAAGAAAGGCGCGCGTGGCTCAAGCAATGGACGGACCATGAAAACAGTCCCAAGGAACACGCTGACCTCGTTGCTGACTTGGCTTCCAAGCGCAAAACTGTCCGTTACGGAGCTGAAACGCCCAGACTCAAACCTGGACGCTTCAAGAAGATGTGCACTCTGGTTCAACAGATGATCGACAGCTCGGAGGCTCGATTCGGCCCAAATTCGCCTACCGCGCGTTACACGCTTGCGGAGGATCTCGATCCTGCCGAAATAGATTGATATAACTCCTCTTCATGTCGTGCGAGGCTTCGTTCAGAGACGAGGATTCCCCCTCGCCTGTGGGCGAGTTCATTAGAACTGCTCACCGACGGCCCGGCCGAGGGATCCGCCATCTCGGACCGATTCCTTTCGACAGCCAACCCGTCGAGCGCGCTTTCCCACTAGACCGGGCTTGAAAGAAGGACGGTTCGGAAAGGGACAGCGCGGTGGTTGGCGCTGTCCTGTCCAGGTTCGAACCTATGGTCCTCCCACATGCCGTTTGGACGACGAGGAGTGAACCTGATGACTGTCGAGATTGTTCGTATTCATCCGACGGAAGCGAAGAAGATGCGCCGGCTCCACCGGCACTGGTCGCCGGGCACCGACGTTCCCGCGGGGCTTGGGGGCGCAGGAACGGTGGGCATTGTCGCATCGTCGGAATATCGGCAGCTCGGGTACGCGCTGGCATCAGCGCCTCATGGGCTGGTTCGTACCGCGCGTGAAGCAGGTTGGTCTCCGGAGGGTTGTGAGCGGCTTGCTGCACAAACCCGCATCGTCGAAGCTCTCGTCGTCAACCCGGATGTTCCCGACGCGACCACTGTCCGGGCCGCGCTGATCGAGCGGTTGATCGCCGAGCTCACCGACGACACGGCAGGCAACGGTCGCTTGTACGGCTCGACGGAGGACCTTCCGGAACGGGTGCAGTTCGGGCGCGAGTTGGGCTTCGAGGTGAGAGAGCCGAATACTCCGACGTGGGAACATCCGGGGTGCCGCACATTGCGATACAGCGGTGAAAGCCCCGGCTGCAGACAGTTCACCAGGACTTTGGGCGGGCCGCTGTGAACCGCGAGGAGGGCCGCTCGCGGACGCTGGTTGTCGCGGACGGAACCAGACTCGCGGTCCGCGAGGTCGGATCCCGAACGGCGCCGCTGACGGTGGTCTTCGTGCACGGCTTCTGCCTACACGGCGGTGCTTGGGAGCCTCAGCAACGCTCTGTGAGTAGGCAGTGGGGCGAGCGGGCGAGGTTGGTGTTCTTCGATCACCGAGGTCACGGTGGCTCAGGGGGTGCCGATGCCGGCACCTACACGATCAGCCAGCTCGGGCGCGACGTCGAGGAAATCATTGGTGCGGTAGCGCCCACCGGACCCGTTGTCCTCGTAGGTCATTCGATGGGAGGTATGGCGGTGTTGTCGTACCTCGCACAACACGCCGATTCGACATCTCGTGTGGTCGGGGTGGGGTTGATCTCGACAGCCCTGAGCAACGTCGCTGGCGCCGGCATCGGGCGCGCGTTGAATACCCCGGCAGTCTCACTGCTCGGCGGTGCGTGCGCGCATGCACCAAGGTTGGTGGGGCGCAGCTGGAGTCTCTCGCGACGGCTGCTGACGCCCGTCATCGGCGCGACCTGTCCCATGGCTCCCGGCTCGGGCCTCCGAGCCGCAGCGACGTCGTACGAGATGGTCCACTCGACACCGATTGCGACGGTGGCGGCATTCTTGCGGGACCTGCGTCTCTACGACGCGTCTGCCGCGGTGGGAGCGCTCGGGCGAATCCCGGTATCGATCATGTGCGGAACCAGAGATCGGGTCACTCCGATCCTGCATTCACAGCAGCTGGCCGCGCTTTTGCCGAACGCCGAACTCGTTGCCGTCGCCGGTGGCCGCCACATGGTGGGTCTGGAACAGCCACAGGTCGTCGGAGAAGCGCTCGATCGGCTGCTTGTCCGTGCGCAGACCTATCACCGGGAGCATTCACCTACAACGGATCTGGTCGGAGCGTGACGTGAGCGTAGATAGTGCAGTAACCGCAGTGCGGTCCATGATCGCCGACATCGACGTGGATCCAGAGAGCGAAGAATTCTTGTGCGCGCTCGACCGGTTGTGGGAGCAGATGCTCAGCGAGCGCGTGGCGGAGATCGTCGGGCTCAGGCGTGAGCAGACGTGGAGTGCTGACGAGCCTGGATGGGAAGGAAATTCGTCGCTCGACTACTACCCTCGGCGCGATGTGTGGCGCACGACGGTACATACCGGTCGCACCGCCGGCGGTGAGGAGGTGAAGATTCCGCTCGCTCTTCTCGCGCCGGTTCTGATCGGACTTGTCCCGGTTCTTGCGGGCGTGACTGCGCCGGCTAACCCATTCGTCGCATTACTTGTCTGCATTGGTCTCGCCGCAGGGATAGAGGCGGTGGGGTTGTGGTGGTGGACCCGCCGCGATCCACTCCGTCTGAGTGAGGAGGACAAAACCGAGATCGGCGTCGCTGTGACAGCTCTGCAGACGTTGATCTCAGCGGGCGGAGCGCATGTCGAGCTGCGGTTGGCGTTGGCGGCATCGGCACTCGTCGACGAGATCCGCACCGTCCCTGTATGGGCCAGTGAGGATCTCGACATAGGCCGCATACGCCTGAATCTCGACGAGCAACTGGCCGAAATTCTCGCGCATGCCGGTGAACTCGCCACAGTGCGAGCAACTTTGGGAACCCCGGCGGCGGGTAGCAGCCCGCAAGCCCTCTCAGCGAGGGAAGCTCACCTGGTGAGCAGCCGATGGCTCGAGCGGGTCGAGCGTTCGCTGCTCACACGTGTAGCTGCGTTGTGGAGCTATCGTCGCCATCTGCTCGAGCTGCAGGAATCGATCGCTGCCGGTGAATCTCTCGACAGGATTCACGACGGGGACCAGGCCATCGAGGGCCTTCTGGTCAACTCGGCCGGCGATGATTTGGCAGCTTCGGCGATAGGTCAGTTGGCGATCGACCTCACAGACCTTCGGCGCGCACGAGAGTCCGCGTTGGCGGAGCTACGCGGAGAGCTCTCCGAATTCGAGGAGCGGGACTGATGGGGAGAAGTCACGACAGGATCAGTCCGGACCGCGGTAACGGCGTCTTCGACCCAGATCGGGGAGAGAGCGACATCGCCACCCGCAAAGAAGGTGCCTTGATCTCGGAACACGCGTATAACACTCGCGGCGACATTCGCAGCGGAGCACGCGAACTCGACCATGCGACAGAGAACTTGCCCGGCCTCACCCGTGCAAGTCGAGATCTCAACCGGGCCTATCCACGCCCGACGCCGGCACCGATCGAGAACCACAGGTTGCGCCGAGAACTGCCGGCCGCGATCGAACTGCGTCGCTCGCTGTCCGCGCGGCAGAAAAACGCACGCTCTGCCACCAAACGGCAGGTGCTCGATTCGATGCCGCAGGCGCAGTACAACGCCCTGTCGGCATTGACGTCGGACCCGAACACTTGGAAGGAAACGAACAACGCGCTTTCTGCGGTTGCCGGCGATGCCGTTGAACTCGACGACAACCGGCGTAAGCAGGTGCAACGTATCGACCGCGCCATCCAGAGGTACGAACGTGAATCCGGCCGCGGACATCTCGTCTACACCTCCGTCAGCGTTCCCAATGCTGTGGTCAACCCGGCGGACTTGCCTGCCACGCTTCAACCCGGCACGGTGCTGTCCTTCGACCGGTTCACTGCAGCGACGCACTCCTTACACGAGCTCGATTCCACCACTCGCCCGACAGATGTCGTCTTCGAGATCTCGACAGAACGGGGAATGTACTACGGGCAGTCTTCACGGATGAACAACTCACATCATTTGCTTCCGAGAGGAATCCAATTGGACGTGGTGGGTGCACATTTCGCGCCGTACGAGCGACCTGGACAACAACCTGGCGAACGCCTGATCGTGCAACTGACTGACCACAGACCCGAAAGAGAACAACGATGAGCAAAGACCAGACGTCGCGCCGTCGCCGGCCGGACCTGACATTTCATCCTGACATTCTCGGGATCCCGGCACAGTTCCGAGTCGTAGACACCCGCCGAGCGGAAGAAGCTGGCCCCGACACAGCCGGTGACGCAGTCCGCGATATCGGCGCGCAAGAGAACTGAAGGGCGCACACAAAAGAAAAGTCGGAGGCCACCACATGGTGTGCCCCCGACTCACCCGGTGCATTCTCAGTGCCGCCGACACTACCCCACGCGATCGACCAACTCGGCCAGTCCTGCCATTCGCCGGTGCCGAATCGGGGCAGGCTCTTGAAACTTGTGTACCAGAGCGCCGGCTGAATTTCCCGGGCTGACGACGAAATGAAAGGAGCCTGAGCTGCAGGTTCTGTACGGAGGTGCGTGCACGGCGTCATCCAGTCCAGGTCCGGAGTTAGCGTGCGGCGATGCCGGACGCACCGCATCGGCTCGCCAGGAAAGGGAGAACCATGACCACGCCGATCGAACCCCCCGATACAACTGTCGCCACGCTCGCCGCACGAGCCAGGGAAGCTGCCACCGCAGCACGAAACGCGGCCGAAAAGGACGAGCAGGGCAGCTCCGAAACTCAAGGTGACGAAGACAGTGGACGACTGATTGTGATGCTCGACGAATACCCCGCGTTTGCTCCTGCTGCGGATCCGAGCGAGGTGGCCTCGAATTTCTCCCGCAGAGTCAGCCTTTCGTCCGTCGCACCTAACGCCGCCGAATTGATGTGGCCGTCAGCAGAGGCGAAATGATGATGAGGCGCAAGGTCGCTACGTGTGTTGCCGCAGCGGGGCTTATGGCCGCGGTCTCGGGGTGCGCGGCGGTTGCTCAGGGCGGCCCCTGGACGGGAATGGAGACGAGTGCACCTGCTGCACCTCTCGTGGTCGCACAACTGGCCGACGAGTCGACACCTCGCCTCGACGAATTGCTCGGATCGGTGACTGTCGTCGACAAGTTGCCGAACATCCCTGGTTACGAAAGAGGTTGCGGCACAGGAGAAAGTTGCTTCTCTGAACAAGAATTCAAGCTTGGTAATCATGTGGAAGTCCTTCCCGAGAT
>NZ_CAIJDS010000024.1:0-93895 GCF_903819475.1 Rhodococcus sp. UFZ-B548 | reverse complement strand
AGCATCGGGACGATCTCGGCGACCGCGCTACACCACTATCCGGGACTCAACTTCGTCCTCCGTTTGCAACTCCTTCGACAGCAGTTGCGCACGGTCGAGGACATTGAGCTCAGCAAATTCCGCGCTGCTCACACCCGGCAGCTCCTTCTGACGAATTGCCTCGAGCAGGCTGTCCCATGACGGCAATCCGGCGGGAATGCTAACTCCCGCACCCAATAACAAGGAGGCTTCACCAGTTTGCAACCTATCTGCCAATTGCTGGACCTGTGGAGGGATGCCTGCACTCAACAAATGCCCCCGCCGAATCGATTGATACGCGGCGTAATCGGCAGCATTGGCAACTACAAATGCGATGTCGAAGTCGTATTTGTCAGCACATTCCACCGCAGTCTCGATCAACGCCTTGATGACATGGCCACGAACCATCCCCTGCCCACCTGAGCCGACCCCGAAGGTCGGCAAAGCAACGAGCGGTTTGACTCGACGACCTCCAGGTCGAATATCGGCAGATGCGATCGCGTCGAGAACCTCGTAAACGCCGTCCACCAGCCAGGACACCGATATGCGAGAAGCAACATTCAACAGCCATGCTGGCCGCCCATCCTTCGGAAATGAGCGCACCCTGTTGCCACCTGCCGGTGCACGTTCCACTGGACTCGTGAGGCCGAGCGCCGGCCACCAATGCTCACGAGGCACGAAGTTGCCGCTCGTCGACACGACCGCCGCATCCCAGTCCACTGATTCGAGACGTCCACGGACGACAAAAACATGACCAGCACCTGCATCATTCCCAGTCACACACACTCCCCACTCGTACCCATTACAGGTTCCGGGACACTACATGCTCACACTCCCGCTACGGTTTCGCGAGCCCAACGGTAGTCGGCCTTCCCACTGGGCGAGCGGAGGATGCTGGGTACCAGCACGATCGACCGGGGGATCTTGTACCCAGCCACGTGGGTGCGGCAGTGCTCCGACAATGATTCCGTCGCAACATCTTCGAACCCCGGTCGAACCTGCACGACAGCGGCAACCTTCTCACCGAATCGTGCGTCGGGCGCGCCCGCTACCAAAGCGTCGAAAACTGCCGGGTGAGTTTTGAGCGCCTGCTCCACTTCTTCGGGGTAGACCTTCTCGCCGCCGGAGTTGATGCACATCGAACCGCGCCCGAGCAGCACGATGGTTCCGTCGGCTTCCATCGTGCCCATGTCCCCGAGTACCGCCAGACGCACCCCGTCGACGACAGGAAAAGTTGCAGCAGTCTTGGCGGGGTCGTCGAAGTAGGCCACGGGGACATGGCCGGCCCTGGCGATGAAACCGGTTGTGCCCGAGCCTGGTTCGATGCGACGAAATTCGTCGTCGACAAGAATCATGTTGGGGTTGGATCGAATTCGCTTTGAACCGTCCTCACCGAATTCGACGACGCCGTCGTTGCCGGATTCCGAAGCACCGAAGGCATCCTTGATCACCAGTCCCGGTAATCGGGTTGTCAGTTCTGCCTTCAGGTTCGGGGAGAACAATGCGCCACCCGACCCGATCAGTTTGAGAGTCGAAAGGTCGTAGCGCCCTTCGCTTGCAGCGATGGCGTCGGCGATCGGCCGAGCAATCGCATCGCCGACGACGGTGATTCCGGTGATCTTCTCGGCCTCGACCAGTCGCAGCACTTCCATCGGATCGAAGCTGCGGGTCAACACTCGGGGCGCTCCCATGAGGAAAGCCGTGAGCAGTGAATAGATCGCGGCTCCATGCATGAGCGGCGGGATGAGTAGCAGCACAGTCGGATTGATGTTCGCCACCGCCGCATCCACAACCTCTTCGAGACTCCGACGCGGCGGCCCGCTGAGGTTCGCTCCGGACAGCGCGGCGAAGAAGAAGTCCTCGTGCCGCCACACCACGCCCTTGGGCATTCCGGTCGTGCCGCCGGTGTAGATGATGAAATGGTCGTCGTTGCTCCGCGGGCCGAAGTCGCGAGTATCAGTCTGCGCGGCAAGGGCGTTCTCATAGTCGTCGCCGACGATCAGCACGTGGGAGATCTCCGGACACTGCGGAACCACGGCCAATGCCGTCGGCGCGAATTCCTCTTCGACGAGTAATGCCACCATTTGAGAGTTGGTGTAGATGTACAGGAGTTCTGCATCGGTATAGCGGAAGTTGACGTTGATCGGCACTGCTCTGATCTTCAAGCAAGCCAGGAGCGCTTCGACGTACTCGACGCAGTTACGCATGTGAATACCGACGTGCTGCCCCGGCTCGACGCCGACGGACTGCAGATGATGTGCGAGTCGGTTCGATCGCAGTTCGAGTTCGGCGTAGTTCAACCGCGCGTCTTCCAGAATCAAGGGAACCCGATCGGGGATCGCATCGGCAACGGCCTCGAACAGATCGGCAATGTTCAGGGTCATCGAAATCCTCACTACACGCGTCTTCGCTTACCAGTACAGGTCTTTCGCGAAGCTAACACGTTGGTCGCACCCTGTAGTCCGAATTGCGTAGCGGTCCCGCTGAGCGAGACCTGACGCGCTGCTCACCTGGCATCAACGGTGCGGATACCTCTCTGACCAAGCCCGATAGCCGGAAGGTAGGGTAGCCTAATGCATTCACGCACCACTCTCCGGAGCCGCACGTCGGTCCGGGTCGCCATGCTTGCCCTGGCGACTGTTTTTGCCGCTACGGCCTGCGGTTCTTCCGACGCCGGCGGCAACGCAAACGGCAACACCGATGTCGCAACCGGCGGCAAGCTGTTCAGCACCGCCGACACGGAAACCGCGAAGCTCGGCAGCGATGCTGCGCCCGGCGAGTTCCCACGCACCATCACCCATGCTCTGGGCGAGACCACCCTCGAGGCCAAGCCGACCCGCGTCGTCGTCCTCGACAGTGGCGAACTCGACGAGGTCCTCTCGCTCGGGATCACCCCGGTCGGCATCGCCAGCCCGGAAAGTGCCGCCGGTCAGCCGTCGTACCTGGCTGACAAATTGGTCGGCGTCCCCGATGTCGGCACGACCAACAACCTCAACCTCGAGGCGATCACCGCACTGCAGCCAGATCTGATCCTCGGCAGCAAGTTGCGCCAGGACAAGCTTTACCCGCAGCTCGCGGCAATCGCGCCGACGGTCTTCAGCATCCGCCCCGGCTTCCCGTGGAAGGAGAACTTCCTCCTTGCCGGTGACGCACTCGGCGAGGAGACCAAGGCCGAGCAGGTTCTCAACGACTACCAGACGCACGCGGATCAGGTCCGCGAGTCGATCGACGGCTCCCCCACCATCTCACTGGTTCGCTTCATGTCCAGTCGGCTACGCCTGTACGGCAACCTGTCGTTCATCGGCGTCATCTTGAAGGACGTCGGCCTGCCACGCCCGGCGATCCAGGACATCAACGAGTTGGCCGTCGAGGTCAGCCCGGAAACGATCACCGAGGCAGAGGGTGACCGAATCTTCTACTCCAGCTACGGAAATCCCGCCGACACCGGTCAGACCACCGTTGTCGCCGGTCCGCTGTGGGCAAGCATGGACGCAGTCAAGGAAGGCCGCGCCACCGAGGTGAGTGACGAGACCTGGTTCCTGGGCCTCGGCCCGACAGGCGCAGGCCTGGTTCTCGACGACCTGCAGGCCAAGCTCGGCAAGTAGCCGTCACCGACACAGAAAACGCCGCCCGACTCTCCGGAGTCGGGCGGCTTTTTTGTTCAGCGGTTGTCCTGCTCGAGGTGTTCGTTCATCGTCGAGTGCAGGTCGACGAGAAATTCCTCGAATCGACTGAGCAGTTCGGGCGGGTATTTCTCCATCATGGCGTCGAGTCGCACGGCAAGTGGACCGAAGAACTCGTCCGCGAGGTCCTGCACATGCGCACTGCTGTGCAGCGTGACCACGCGACGGTCTGCATTCTCACGGGTCCGGACGATATGTCCCGCCTTCTCCAGGCGGTTGAGCAACGCGGTGGTTGCGCCCGACGTCAGCGAGATCCGCTCTCCGAGGCGGGCGGGCGAGAGCGGCGCCCCCTTCTCCTCGGCAGCTGTGATTTCCATCAAGGCAGTCGCGTCGGTGGAATGCAGGCCGAGCCACGACGCAAATCGATGACTGAATTCGGTGAACGTCCCACCGTACGCGCGGAATTCGTCCATCAGCCGCTCCCGCTCCACGGAGATGTCGCGCGGTGCTTCCACCCCGTGATCCCACCTTTCCTGTGCCAGACGGCGGCCGGTCGAGCCCAGCGCGCACGTTGACAACTTACCGCCTCAAATATACCTTCACTGTGAAGTTACTTCACAATGGAGGTTTATTCGTGAACATCTCACCCACCACTCGCAAGTGGTTGGGCCTGATCGCCATCGCACTCGGCGTGGCACTGATCGTCGTCGACACCACTATCGTCAACGTCATAGTTCCCTCGATCATCGAAGATCTCGGGATCAACTCCGTTCAGGCTCAATGGATCCAAGAGTCCTACGCAATCGTGTTCGCGGCGCTCCTGCTATTGGTCGGCAGAGTTGCGGACCTGGTCGGCGCCCGTCGTATCTTCATCGCCGGTGTCGTCGTGTTCGGCGCAACGAGCCTACTGGCCGGACTGGCACCGAACGGCGGCCTGCTCATCCTGGCGCGATTCCTGCAGGGCGCCGGCGCGGCCATGATCCTGCCCACCTCACTGTCGCTTCTGAACGCGATGTTCACAGGCAAAGCCCGCGGCCAGGCCTTCGCAGTCTGGGGTTCCACCATCGGTGCTGCCTCCGCCCTCGGCCCACTACTCGGCGGCTGGCTTGCCGAACATGCCTCATGGCGTTGGGCATTCGGCATCAATATTCCGCTTGCTGCGCTCATTCTGATCGGCGCGGTGCTGTTCATCGCGCCCTCACCCCGCACCGCTGGACGCATCGACGCCACCGGAGCGGCACTGTCCATCGCCGGCCTTGGCCTGCTCGCCTTCGGCCTCGTCGAGGGACGTACGTACGGGTGGCTGACGACGAAGGAACCCTTCGATCTGTTCGGCCTGTCGTGGTCCAGCGGACCGTCGCCGGTTCTGGTGGCGTTGGTTCTCGCCGTTCTGTCGCTCGGTGCGTTCGCCTACCGTCAAACCATGCTCACCCGCAGCGACGATCCGTCGCGGGCGCTGATGGACGTACGGCTGTTCTCCATCTCGTCGTTCCGCAACGGCAACATCGCGACGCTGATCATCGGGCTCGGCGAGTTCGGAATCGTTGCGGTGCTTCCCCTCTGGCTTCAGTTCACGCTCGGGTACAGCGCACTCCAGGCAGGGCTCGCGCTGGTTCCCATTGCCATCGGCAGCTTTGTCGCCAGTGGTGCGAGCTTCGGAATGGCGTCGAAGGTCTCGCCGTTGGGCTTGGTCCGTATCGGTTTGGCCCTCGAAGCGCTCGGTCTCGCCGGTCTCGGATTCATCGCTGCAACAGACAGCCCCTGGTGGACTATCGCCGCAGTGCTCTTCTTCTACGGCATCGGTGTCGGTTTTGCGACTGCGCAGGTGACCAACGTCGTGCTCGAGGAGATTCCCGAGCAGAGCGCCGGTCAAGGCTCCGGCATTCAGAGTGCGTTCCGCCAACTCGGATCCGCACTGGGCATCGCTGTCCTCACCACGGTCTTCTTCAGCACTCTCAATTCCACGCTGAACAACGACCTCACCGAGTCCGGTGTCGACCAAGCTCAGGCTGATCAGTTGACGCGTGCTGTCACCGACAGCGCGGGCGCCGCCATCGACTCGCTGGCCGGGTCACCGAGCACCGCTTTCGTCGCCGACGCTGCACAGTCTGCAATGACTCACGGGATCACACTCGGCGGATACCTTGCGGCCGGATTTGTCGTGGTCGGCCTGATCGCCACCGCGCTCATCCCGAACAAGCCTGCCCCGTCGACCGAGGAGGAAACAAAGGCAGCAGCCGACGCCTGACGGCCGGATCGGTGCAGTACGGTGCCGGTATGCGATTGCCCTGGTCACGGTCAGCACCGTCACGGTCAGCACGGTCACGTCAGCCTGCAACGGTGCTCAGCGCGGCCGACATCGTGGCCGTCCGTGAGCAAGCACGCGAATTGGTAGTCCCCGGGTTCGCGACGTTCGATGAAATCTGCGAAGCCGCCCGAGACTGTGTCGAGGGCGGTTTCGAGAACGATGAACTCGGCAGACAGATCGACGCAGTAGCGCGTGAGGTCTGGGACCGAAGGCTCGGGGAGCAGACCCAGTGGACGGGTCCCGGCGACTTCGAGCGCGTATCCGCCGCCTTCGCAGAACTCGAGCGCAACGGCATCGTGGCCCGCATGAACTTCACCTGCTGCATGCAGTGCGGCACTACCGAAATCGACGACGAACGCACGCCGTCCGAACCGGACGAGAACGGGTATCCCTTTGCTCAGTGGGCGTACACGTTCTTCCACATGCAAGATGCGGAGCGTCTCGGCGACGAGCCGTCCGATCTTTACCTGTCCTACAGTGCTTTTCGTCCAGCCCACGATCTCGATCCCGCGCTGGTCTCCGCCGCGTTCGGCGGCAACGAAACCGCCAAGGCACAGATGATCGCGCACACCGATCAGACCGTTGGGCGCCAGGTAGCCGACGCACTCCGAGCCCAGGGACTGAGCGTCGACTGGAACGGTGACAACAATCAGCGCATCCGCATCTCCGACGTGCGCTGGCGCAAACCACTACCGCAGTAAGAGATTCAGCTGGGTGGCAATACGCGGTCGATGAACGTATTGCTGAAGACGCGGTGCGGGTCGTGTTCGTCCAGAGTGGCGAGAGCGAAGTCCCAGTTCCCGTCGCCACCGGCACGGAAGGTGGCAGGCACTGTGCTGGTGAGGAATTCGTCGTCCTGGTACGCAGCTTGATCGGTGAATGCCCATCCCTTGGACCACTCCGGACGGAAAGTCGCGTAATCGCCGGAGTAGTTCGCGACCATCCACCGTTCCATCTCGCGAAGGAACGCGGGCAATCCCGCGGTGCCGGGAATCGAGACCACGTTCATCCAGATCGCCGTATCCCAGTCCTGACGATCTGCCCGGGGCCGCACCGCTGACAGATCCGGCACGCCGGCGCTGTCGACAAGGACTTCGCCACTGTCATCGACACCACATAGACGCACTTCGAACGGCATGTTGACGGGATACTGCCCCAGCGACGCGTAGTGCGTCATTCGCTCGTTCAACCAACTCGTCATCTCGTGGACGACTCGGCCGATGTTGGACCGCTTGGTGATCACCGCGCCGCCGCCCGCTACTACGCGCAACGTCGTGTGCCGCAGGTAGAACAGAACATCTTTTGACCAGCCCCACAGATCGTCGGTGTCGGTCAGCGCCAATCCTGCTGCTACAGCTCCGAACTGAGAGGCGCCGAACAGCGGTGTCGCAGCTTGAAGGCCCTGCGCCACCATCCCCAACGGGGTGGTGACTTCTTCGGGAATCGCGTCGGAGAAGAAGTAGTTGTACGGCCCGCTCACCTCTCGGGACTCCGGTGGTTTGACCGGGGTCGGCGTCCAGACCTTGAGCCACGGTGTTTGCGTGAACGGGAACCAGATCGCCTCCACCCGTCCGGATTTCTCGACAAAACTCTCGTAGGTACGCCCTGGCGAACCGGGAGCAGCAAAGAGTTCTTGCCACGGAATGTCGGTGAAACTCTGGCACCGCAGCCGATAATTCTCCCCGGCTTGCAGTGTCACGGGGGTGACGAAGGTTCGGCCCAGGTGAGTCAGGAAAGCCGTGATCTCGTCATCTGATCGGTGAAAAGTCTTAAGCCCGTATCGATTGCGGCCTTCGTCCCACGCCACCACCGTGATCTCGGTGATCAGATTGCTCAGCGAACCATACGATTGACCAGGGGTGATCGTCTCCCCCACCGCCGGATAGGTTGCCCCGTGAGCGCCGATCGCCAGCGCGCCGGCGATGGACAGCTCACCGATCGCCGGAGCGTTGGCCCAGCCGAGCCCCTCGCGCTCGAGCGCTGTCAGAATCGCTTCGATACTGGCGCCGGCGCCCGCCGTGACGGTTGCGGGCGTGCCGTGCTGCACCACAACCGAATTCAAGTTCGCCATCGTATCGACCAGCAGAACTCGATCCGAAGGCGCGCCGGGCACCACCGTCAACGGACTCCACCCGTGCATCGTTCCCTTCGCACGCACTGTGTACCCGTTGTCGAACGCCCAGTTGGCGAGGGTGACGACGTCGTCGCTGTGACGCGCCGTCGCCGTCCACACACTCTCGAGCATGATTTCTCGCGACCAGTTCGCGTATGCCTGCTGCGACAACGGAATGTCCGACGGAAATCCGGGCGGTGGCGCGATGGTCGATGCCGAGCCCCAGGGAACAGCTCCCGCCGGTGCCCAGGAAATACCCGCGAGAGCAGCTGCGCCGACACTCGCTGCGAGAAATCCGCGCCGGCTCACACCGTCTTCTCTCGAGCTGTGCTCCGCCTTGCGCTCTGCTTGATGCACCACTGCTCACTCCGTCAGCCGACTCGGTTCATGTCAGGGACGAACGTAGAACAAATATGATTACGATGCCAGTGGTTCCGTAATAAAAGATTTAGATGCTCACTGCACCATCGGAGCGAAGACGGCGTAGATCGCTTCCGGGGCGCCGTCGAAGGCACTGATGATCAACCAGGCAGTCAGGACCGTCAGCGCCGGCCCGATTAGAATCTTCTCGAGGTTCCCACCTGCGCGGATGGACAGAAATGACGGCAGCCGTTGTTCCCACCACCGCTTGCCGCCGAGCGGAATCAGGGGCGCGAGAAACGGCACCCCTTCCTTGGTGATCGCATCGCCGAGACAGTGTGTGGCGCAGCCCAGTGCCACTGCAACACCTAGCCCGGTGGATCCGGCCTCACTCGGATACCACTGCCAAGTGAGGGCCGAGAGCACCAACGCAACGGCGGAGACCGCGAGCCAACCCTTCTCCTTGGCCAATTCACCCGCCAATCCTCGGATCGCCAACCCGAGGCAGAAGAACAGCGTGATGATGATGGCGGGCTTCCCGAACTGAACAACCAGCGCCGAGACCCCGGCACCAAGACCGGCGGCAAACAGTGCGGTGTGCGTGAGCGTCCGATGCCCACCACGACGCTTGCCGTCCTTCTTGCCTTTGGTGATGCGGTAGAAGGTCACCGAAATTGCGTCGATACCTTTGGCCAGCGCTTTGCTGAGCGGACCGAATGATCGGGAAACCGTCGACTGACCGGTATCGAGGTCGGGAAGCAAGGCGGCTCCCGCGCACACACCGGCAAAGGTCAAGGTTTCAGCGGTGGATGTGGGCCCTCCCCAATCGAGAGGCAACAACTCTGCAACCACCAACCCCACAGCAGCACCGGACATCGCGTGGGTGGGGCCCATGACCATGAAACACAACACCTTTCGAAACGCGCCCCGCATCAGGCCGTACCGGACCCTCTGCAAGACACCACACACATGACGCCGTCGGCGACGGCCCCGGCATGCTCGCCGAGACCGCCCCGAACGTAGCAAGTGCTACCGACAGGGTTGACCAACCTCCGGACCCGGTTGAGTACGGCCGTACCGTTCCAGGTCAAAGCGGTTCATGCGGAGCTTTTTTCGCTCGTCAGCCCGCAGCAACCGCGCATGACAGGGCAACGCCTTCCTCCAGCGGAGCGACGCCTGCCATGTTGAGCACCTCTGCCGGAACACCCTCGATCGCCGGAGCCCATTCGACGGTCGGCAACGCCGGCACCCCTTCACGCGCAATGAATGTCGCGGCGTCGCCAGGGACTTCGATCGTGATTGCGGCTGTACCCGCCTCCTCGGCGCGCACAACCTTGCCCTCGTCGATGAGCTTCTGCAGTTCCTCGTCGGAAATCGGCGTCGCGGCACCACACGCTACTTCCGGTGCCACACCCGCCTCTGACGGAGCGGTCGCGATCGATCGCACCGCCACCGGCGACCCTTCGGAAATCGGGTTGGAAGCCCAGGCGATTCCCGGCGCCACGGCCATACCGAGGACCGCCACCGACGCCACCACCACACCGGTCCGGCTGGCCCGCTTGCCGTTCACTTTCAATCGCGTCATCGTTGTTCTCCTTGATCGAACGTTCTCGAATTCTCGGCGCGGTCGCATCCGAGAAACCCGAGGTTATGAAGCCAACACTGCAGATCTGTTGTCGGTTTCTTAGGAGTTGATGAGAATGCGGCGGCCCTCGCTCCGAGCGAGGCCCCAGGTCGCAATCCGGTGGCACCATGGCTGGAGTGAGTACACGCGAGCGCATCCTGATCGTTGACGACGACGCGAAGGTTCTGAATTCGCTCGAACGTGGACTCCGATTGTCGGGCTTCGACACGGCAACTGCCGTCGACGGACGATCGGCCTTGTCATCGGTGAACAAGCAATGCCCGGCCGCACTCGTTCTCGACGTCAACATGCCCGGCCTCGACGGCGTCGGGGTGGTAACCGCCCTGCGCGCAATCGGCAACGAAGTGCCGATCTGCGTACTCAGCGCCCGAAGTTCCGTGGGTGACCGCATCGCGGGGCTGGAGGCGGGCGCCGACGACTACCTCACCAAGCCCTTCGAATTGGCCGAGCTCGTCGCCAGACTGCGCGCATTGCTACGACGCACGACGCGAGCCACTCCGTCGGTCGACCATCCGATCACGGTGGGACTGCTGACGGTCGATCTCCGTGGCCATCGAGCGCACATCGGCGGTAGGCGAATCGAACTCACCAAAAGAGAATTCGACCTGTTGTCGGTACTCGCCGAGCATGCCGGTGTCGTACTCAGTCGCGCACAACTCCTGCGACTCGTCTGGGGTTACGACTTCGCGGCCGACACCAATGTCGTCGACGTCTTCGTCACCTACCTACGCAAGAAACTCGAAGTCGACGGGGCGCCCCGCGTGATCCACACGGTGCGCGGAGTGGGCTTCGTCCTGAGGGCCGAACGATGAAGCGGCCGCTGTCACTTCAGACCCGGGTAGCCATCGCCTCGGGCCTGGCCGCCGGAATCGTGATTGCCGCGATCGGAATTGCGTTCGCGGTCTTCTTGCGCGTCAACGGATCCGAACAACTCGAACGCACTCTCGATTCCGTCACCCTGGGCGTCGCAGCGAGTGCGCCGAGCCCGCTATTCATCGAAACACCAACTGCAACCACAGAACCATTCGTGGTCAGCCCTGGATTCAATGCCACAACCGTGAGTGCCTTGGCTACCACCGATGTTCGCAGTCGGGACGTTCTCGTGCCCGGCGACAGCGGCGCCGCACTGGCCGTCAGCATCCCTGAAGACCCACTGACCCAGGCAATCCGTGAGCAGCAGTTCCAAGTGGCTGCTGCGGCAGTGGTCGCCATCCTTGCCGCGGCCGGGCTCGGCTGGTTCCTCACAGGCCGAGCCGTCCGGCCTCTACAGCAATTGACCGAGACCACCAGTTCGATCGGCAACAACCTCGACGTCGAAGGACTCTCGCGCCGGGCACCGTCGGTTCGTGGAACGCGCGAAGCCGAAGAACTGTCGGAGGCAATCCACAGCATGCTCAGTCGCATCGAAACCGATAGAAGCCGCACCGAAGAGGCGTTGGAGTCGGCGCGCGATTTCGCTCGCGTCTCCGCCCACGAACTACGCACACCTCTCACATCGATGCGTACCGATCTCGAAGTTCTCGCAACACTGGATCTCACGGAAAGCCAACGCCGCGAACTGTCCAGCGAGTTGTTGGAGGCGCAGCGCCAGATCGAGCGCACCCTGACCGATCTCGAGACGCTCGCCCTGGGTGAAGTGGCCGATCCGGAGGATTGTGCCGACGTCGATCTCGTGGAGGTTGCCGATCGTGCCGTCGCTGACGCAGGCCGTCTGCACCCTCAGGTCGACGTTCGTTTGAAAGCACCGGAAGAACTCTCGGTTCAGGCCTTTCCCGCGGGCATCCGTCTGGTGTTGACCAACGCCGTCACCAACTCCGTTCGGCACGGCAATGCCGACGAAGTCGAGATCACCGTCCGATCAGGGGCTGCCACCGGTTCGGCGACGGTATACGTCGACGACAACGGCACCGTGATCGCGCCGTCGGAACGCGAAGCGATGTTCGAACGATTTGTTCGTGGTACCGGCACCGGCGACGCCGGAAGCGGTTTGGGGTTGGCCCTCGTCGCGCAGCAGGCGCGACTGCACGGCGGTAGCGCGCGACTCGACGCGAGCCCCCTCGGCGGAACTCGATTGATTTTCTCGATCAACCCAATTCGACGTGCAGAGCCTCGAGCAGTGGCTTGGCTGCCTCGTCGAAGAATCGGTCTTGGGTATCTCCACCGATCTGTACCAGCGCCACATCGGTGAACCCGGCATCGGTGTACGCCTTGACTGCCTCCACGATGACATCGAGATCAGGACCACACGGAATACTTTCCGCCACATCCTCTTTGCGCACGAACTGAGTCGCACCTGCGAAACTCGCCGGTGTGGGTAGTTCGGAGTTCACAGACCACCCTCCACCGAACCACCGGAACTGCTGATGAGCGCGAGCGATCGCCGTGTCGCGATCAGGATCCCACGAGATCGGAATCTGACCGATGGTCCGGCCTGCTGGCGCCAACCCGTACGCCCGGCCGTGAACATGCTTCCACTGGTGCACCAGATCCGAATCCGGTTGCACGGCAATCAGGTCATCGGCCATCGGACCGAAACGCTCGACGGACTTGTCGCCGGACATGGCCAGCGCCAGGGGAACCGGGTTCTCCGGGAGATCCCAGATCCGCGCGGACTGAACGTCGAAGTACTCCCCCTTCCAGCTCACCAGATCTCCGGCAAGCAGTGCACGAATAATGCTCACTGCTTCCTGCAGCATGTCGTGCCGGGTGTCGACGGACGGCCACCCCTCACCGACCACATGCTCGTTCAGGCTCTCGCCACTTCCCAATCCCAGTGTGAAGCGCCCGTCCGCGAGGATCTGGATCGTCGCGGCTTTCTGCGCGACCACGGCAGGGTGGTACCTGACGGTCGGACAAGTCACATACGTCATCAACCCGACTCGCTCGGTGGCATGGGCAACTGCTCCCAGCACCGACCATGCGTAAGGCGCATGCCCCTGCTCGGTCAGCCACGGCGAGTAATGATCACTCATCACTTCGAAGTCGAAGCCGACTTCTTCGGCCCGAACTGCATGGCGGACCAGTTCTTTCGGGCCGGCCTGTTCGGTCATCAAGGTATAGCCGAATCGTGCCATCACTGATCAACTCCCGGTATCTTGGCCTGAAACGAGTTCGGAAATCACACTGCCGTCGAGGTGGTCGAGAAGGTCGCGGGCGTCGTCGTACACCTCCGCCGCACCCGCGCCGTCGAGTTCGTCGGTCGACATGCCGCCGCTGCGCACTCCCACAGCGACAACGCCTGCCGATGTCGCCGCCTTCATGTCCCAGACGGCGTCTCCGACCATGACCGCATCGCCCGCGTCGACACCTGCCTTCGCGAGCGCGATTTCGATCAGGTCCGGATCAGGCTTGGCCTCGTCGACGGATTCCGAAGAGGTCGCGGCGTAGATCATTTCGTCGATGTCGAGCGTCTGGCGCAACAACTCCAGTTCGTCGTCGGGCGCCGAGGTAGCGAGCACGACGTGCAGTCCGAGCGAGTGAACTCGGCGGATCAACTCTCGCGCTCCCGGCAGTACTCGGAGACGGTCAGCCGACTGCCGGTAGTACTTGGTGTGAAGTTCCTTGGCCCGAGGCCCGCACCCGTCGATGTCTTCGCCGAGCAACGTCTCCAGTAGTTGGTCTCCGTCCATGCCGATGCAGCGGTGCACCCGCCACGCGTCAACCGGGCGACCCACCTCGAAGAAGGCTCGCGACCACGCTTCTACATGCAGATAGTTGGAATCGACGAGCGTTCCGTCGATGTCGAAGAGAACTGCACCTGTTGCCATGGGAATTGACTGCCCAACACCTCGGTTCGCGAAACTTGTGCCCCGAGCATTCTCCGCTCGAGAAGCGGATCATGGAGAGTGCGGACAGCAGAAGTGCACGTCGAACAGGGGTGTCGTCATGGAGTCAGTGGTTGTGTTCCTTCTCGCATGCTTCGTCTACTGGTTCGCACTGCTGTAGTTGGGCAGACAAAAACGGACCGCTGCCGGGAAGTGATTTCCCTTGCAGCGGTCCGCATTCGGTAAACCTAGGCGATGCTCATGTCAGCGGGTCACTGACCTGCGCGTACACCTTCTTCGACGCGCTTACCCAAATCTGCGTCGACGTTCTTCCAGTACTCGAAGACACGCAGTAGAACTTCTTCGCTGACGCCGGCAAGGGCGTGGCCGACGATGTTGCTCACCAGGCGCTCACGAGCTGCGTCGTCGAGAACTTCACGGACCAGCGTTCCGGCCTGCGTGAAGTCGCCGTCCTCGGCGTGCTCGATGTATCCGGCGCGCACTGCCTTGCCGTCGAACGACCACAGGCCTTCGTCACCGGCAACAGACGGATCGGCGTGAGGTCCGCCGTACGAGTTGGGTGCGTACACCGGCGTCGACGGGGAATTGAAGCTGTACCGCATGGCGCCCTCCTTGGAGTAGGAGTTCACCTCGTTCTTCGGGGCGTTGACCGGCAGGTCGGCGTAGTTGGTGCCGATGCGGTAACGATGTGCGTCGGCGTAGGAGAAGACGCGGCCCAGAAGCATCTTGTCCGGGCTGAATCCGATGCCGGGCACCACGTTCGACGGCTCGAAGGATGCCTGCTCGATCTGCGCGAAGAAGTTCTCCGGGTTACGGTTCAGCGTCCACTTACCGACCTCGATCAGCGGGTAGTCCTTCTGGGACCAGACCTTGGTGAGGTCGAACGGGTTGAAGCGGTAGCCTTCGGCCTCGTCGACCGGCATGATCTGAACCTTGAGGGTCCAGCTCGGGAAATTACCGGCCTCGATGGCGTTGTACAGATCCGCGCGGTGGTAGTCGGGATCGCTACCGGCGAGGCTGTCTGCTTCTGCCTGTGTCAGGAACTCGATGCCCTGATCGGTCTTGAAGTGGTACTTCACCCAGAAGCGTTCACCCGCAGCGTTGACCCACTGGTAGGTGTGCGATCCGAAGCCGTCCATGTTGCGCCAGGTCTTCGGGATACCGCGGTCACCCATCAACCAGGTCACCTGGTGAGCCGTTTCGGGACGCAGAGTCCAGAAGTCCCACTGCATGTCGTGGTCACGAAGACCGGAGCCTGGCAGTCGCTTCTGCGAACGGATGAAGTCGGGGAACTTGATGGCGTCCTTGATGAAGAACACCGGGGTGTTGTTGCCGACGAGGTCGTAGTTTCCCTCTTCGGTGTAGAACTTCATCGCGAAACCGCGCGGATCGCGCCAGGTGTCCGGGCTGCCCTGCTCACCGGCGACGGTGGAGAAGCGGACGAGCGACTCGGTCTTCTTACCCGGCTGCAGGAACGCGGCCTTCGTGTACTTGCTGACGTCGTGTGTGATGACGAGTTCACCGAAAGCGCCGCCGCCCTTGGCGTGGACGATGCGCTCCGGGACACGCTCGCGGTTGAACTGCGCGAGCTTCTCGATCAGGTAGTGGTCGTGAAGGAGCACCGGCCCCTGAATACCCGCGGTCAGCGATTCGTCATCACTTGCGACCGCGATACCGAAATTGTTGGTGGTGGGCTTGGTCATGGCGAAGCCTCCTAGCGTTGTGGGCTGGGCGTCAGAGGAGCGGGGCTGCATCCGAGCCGAACGCATGGGCTGCATGCGAAGGGGCTGGCTCGGAGGTTCTGGACGCATCAATTCGATTCTGCGAGACCGTGTCCGACGCGGTGTCGGATTCGGCAGAATTCTTCAGGCAATCTTCGCAACGGCCCCAGAACACGACCTCGGCTTCGTCGATTTCGAAGCCGTGATTATCGGAAGGTTCGAGGCAGGGAGCTTGGCCGACAACACAATCGACGTCGACGACCTTGCCGCAGCCGCGACAGACGAGGTGATGGTGGTTGTCACCAGTTCTCGTCTCGAACCGTGCGGGTGAACCCGCCGGCTCGATGCGTCGCAGCAATCCTGCGTTCACGCATGCCTTGAGCACGTCGTAAACGGCCTGTGTGGATACCGATCCGAGCTGCTGCCGCACGAGTGCTGCAACAGAATCGGCGTCTGAATGCGGTTGGGCTGTAACCGCATCCAGCACGGCGAGGCGCGGAGCAGTGATCCTCAACCCGACGGCGCGAAGTTGCGCTCGGGGGTCGAAGTCATGCTCTCCGTCTCGCATGTTTCCCAGTATGCCGCTTTTCTGGAATTAGTCAAGAAAAGGATTGCCTAAGTTGAATCGAGACCGGCGTCATATACCCGGGACGGGAACAAATCCGGGGAGACCACCGTTGAACACCCTGTCGGCGTCCGAACAAGCCCCGGGCCCCACCCCTTTTGTCGCTGCGAGCGACCACCCGCCGAGAGGCGCCTGTGGGACGTCGACACCTAACTTTTTACACAACACGAGCAAGGCCGCCCAATCACCGACTGGGCGGCCTTGCTCGTTCTTTCGCAGGTCAACCCCCTGCTACCTGTGCTTGGCTGCTCCCGTAGTCATTTTTCCGCCCAGAATCACGGCGCCATGATGAGTGCCCGATGCCAACCAGTTCGGCAGTGTCGGCCCCTCTGCCTCGACGCTCACGCGCGCATATCGGAACGACCCCGTCAGTCTGGCCGACGCGATCGCCAGACCTCCACCGGATTCCGGCTGCGCAAATCCCAACGCCCCGGCAATCGGCAGACGCGGCCCGAGCATCCGCGTGTCCGAACGCACCCGCCATCCGTCGCCGGTTGCAGTGAATTTCTGCTGCACGTCTCCGTCGAACTCGGCCAGGACCTTGGGTAGTTGCCAGTGGAACCGTCCGCCGTGCACCGACGGTTCCGAATCCACCGCGATGAAAGGGACCGCCATCCGCGGCATCGGCCCGATCCGTTTCCCTGGCGCATGCAAGACCGGACTGGCGAGGATCTCGCGATACGGGCCGACCGGCGAATCGAGGTAGTCCACCATCATGGCCACCGTCACCGGAATCGTTCGATCGTCGGGCCCGAGTTCCCGCGCCGCCGGCGTACTGCGGTGCCACCACAGTGTTGCGCGAACTGAAGCAGGCCACGGCGGCGGATCGCTCACCGGCCAGTCGACGCGGTCACTTGTCGATTCAGGCACGCTCCACATCGGACACCTTCTCAGCTCGAACGGTCAGGGGAAGCCGCAAAGCACCTGGTGCATGCGTCGGCACCACCGGGTTGGACGGCAACGTCGGATCGATACGTACGTATGGTTCGCCGGTCTTCGGGCGGGCGTCTGCGGCACCTTTGTTCGGCCACATCGCGCACGCTCGTTCCGCCTGCGCAGTGATGGTCAGGGAAGGATTCACGCCGAGATTCGCGCTCACCACCGAACCGTCCATGACGTGCAGGCCGGCATGTCCGTAAGCACGGAGATACGGATCCACGACGCCACTCGCCGCGCTGTCACCGATTGCGCAGCCACCCAGAAAGTGCGCCGTCATCGGGATATTCACGATCTCGGCGATGGAACCGCCCGGGTCGCCGTCGATCTTCTCGGCGACCTTGCGAATAGCTGTATGGCCCTGCGGAATCCACTGGGGAGGCGGATCACCCGGTCCCGGCCTACTGGTGAGGGAACGCCCGAATCGTTTGGTGTTCTTGGAAAGCTCGAGGGAGTTGTCGTCGGTCTGCATCACCAGCGCGATGACGGTTCGCTCGGACCAGTTCCGTACCGACAAGGACCGGAAGAACGCACCTGGGTGCCGTGCCGCGACCGCCAGAGTCTTCAGCACCCGGGGAGTTCGCCCACCGCCGTCACTCAGGACGGTCTGCAGAAGTCCTATTGCATTGCTGCCCTTGCCGTATCGCACCGGCTCGATGTGCGTGTGATCATCCGGGTGAAAGGACGATGTGATCGCTACGCCCTGCGTGAAGTTCCGTCGACGCGACTTCGACGTTGCGGCCAGTACGGCTTCGGAATTGGTACGTACAACGGTGCCCAGAGTGTCCGACAGGTCAGGCAGGGCACCGGATTCCTTCATACCGAGCAGCAGTCTCGCCGTTCCGTACGTTCCGGCGGCTACCACCACCTGATCGGCGGTGAACCGAACTTCTCGCCGGCGGACGCCGTCCGTTCGCCTCGCGAGCAGGTGATAACCACCGCTTGCGCTCGGCCGAAGTTCGGTGACGGTCGTGAGCGGATGAACCCTGGCGCCCGCTTGCTCGGCGAGATGGAGGTAGTTCTTGACCAGCGTGTTCTTCGCCCCGACTCGGCACCCGGTCATGCATCCCCCGCATTCGGTGCAACCGGTGCGTTCGGGCCCTTTTCCGCCGAAGAACGGGTCCGGCACGGAAACTCCTGCCTCCCCGAAGAAAACACCGACGGGGGTGGACGTGAAGGTCTCCCCCACGCCCATCTCTTCGGCTACGTCTTTCATCACCGCATCGGCCGGAGTGAAGGACGGATTGGTGCGAACACCCAACATCCGTTTGGCCTGGTCGTAGTACGGCGCCAGTTCGTCGTGCCAGTCCGTGATGTGCGCCCACTGACGGTCTTCGAAGAACCGCTTGGGTGGCTGATACAACGTGTTGGCGTAGTTCAACGATCCGCCCCCGACGCCGGCTCCCGCCATCACGAGTACGTCCGGAAGAAGGTGGATACGCTGAACCCCATAACATCCGATCCACGGCGCCCACAGGTACTTTCGCATCCGCCAACTGGTTTCGGGCAACTCGTCGTCGGCAAACCGTCGACCGGCTTCGAGCACCCCGACACGGTAGCCCTTCTCCGTCAGGCGAAGAGCGGCGACACTGCCACCGAATCCCGATCCGATTACCACCACGTCGTAGTGCGTCGTGGTCATGCCTGGACGCTTTCGATCTTGCGAGCGGAGTAGTTCTCACGATCGAAATGCTCCAGCAGCGAACGGAATTTGAATGTGAACGTCGGCCACTGCACCGAGTTGCGCCCCTCCGGATCGATGTACCAACTCGAGCATCCGCCCTTGTTCCACACCGTGTGCTGCAACTCGTGCTGAATTCCCTTGTTGTAGTGCACCTGTACCGACTCGTTGACATCAAGAGCGTCCAGTCGCTCACGTTTCATGGTGTTCAACGCGTCGTTGACGTACTCGGCCTGGGACTCGAGCATGTACACGATCGAACTGTGTCCGAGGTTGGTGTTCGGACCGTACATGAGGAACAGATTCGGGAACCCGCTGACCGCAGTGCCCTTGTAGGCATTGGGGCTACCGTTCCAATGCGCGGCCAGCGTTTCGCCACGTTTTCCGGTGATCAGATGCGCCACAGGCGGTTCCGTCGGCGTGAACCCCGTGGCGAAGATGATGGTGTCGACCTTGTGCTCGACTCCGTGCCCGTCGACCACCCCGCCCTCGGTGACCGAGACGAGCCCGCTGTCGACCAGGCTCACGTCCGCGCGGTCGAGGGTGCGCAACCAGTCGTTGGACAGAAGCATGCGCTTGCAACCGATCGTGAAATCGGGAGTCAGTTTCCGGCGCAACTCCGGATCTTTCACCTGTCTGCGCAGATGGAGGCGCGCGGCCGCCTCGAAGGCCGGCAGGACCCACGTCGCATGTGACATCGCGGCACCGAGCAACTCGCGAAAACCGTAAACCGCTCCGCGAACAACTTTCTGCGTAGCGGGAATCCGCGAATAGACGGCCTTCTGCGCCGCAGGCAGGGTGCGATCCATTCGCGGAATCACCCAGGCCGGAGTTCTCTGGAACACGGTGACATGGGCAGCAGGGTCGGCAATTTCGGGAACGAACTGGACTGCCGACGCTCCCGTTCCGATCACTGCTACGCGCTCACCACGCAGGTCGTGTTCGTGGTTCCACGTCGCCGAATGGAAAGTGGTACCGGAGAATTGGTCGAGACCGGGAAAGTCGGGAATCTTTGGAGTCGACAACGCCCCGGTCGCAGCGACCAGCGTCTTGGCCGTCAATGCCCCTCGGGATGTCCGAACACGCCACAGCGCCGCATCCTCGTCCCACACAGCAGCTTCGAGTTCGCAGTTCAGGACTACGCGATCCACGATGCCGGTGTCTGCCGCCACCTTCTTCAGATAGTCGTAGATCTCGGGCTGACGAGCGAAGGTATGACTCCAATCGGCGCTCGGCGCAAAAGAATACGAGTACAGCGCCGTCGGCACGTCACAGGCGCACCCTGGGTAGGTGTTGTCGCGCCAAGTGCCGCCGATGTCAGCTCCGCGCTCGATCAACACGACGTCCGCCGCGCGATTGTCGCGAAGCATTCTGGCTGCCAAGCCCATACCGGCGAATCCGGCACCGACGATCAGCGTTTCGACATGTTCGGGAAGCTTCACTTCTTCTCCACTCGGGATTGCCAGGCCGGCAACAGTCGCGCTCTGAGCGCGTCGTCGGCTTCGGGTGTACGGAAAAGGGCTGAGACTGCAAGACCGCGGACGAGTTCGATGGTGAGTTCGACCGACTCGGAATCGAATCGATCGCCGAACAACTCGGCGCTACCGAACTCGAGTGCCTCACTGACCTTGCGTTCGAGGGGCACCGTCGCCGCATGCAGAACAGGATCGGTTCGCGCCGCGACCCACAATTCGAGCGCAGCGTAGAACAGCGGCCCGGAGAACGCGTCCGCCAGGACCTCGAGACCTCGGCCGCGATCCACTTCAGCGGTGAGGATTTCTTCCAGTCGCTTGTCGACCAGATACTCGACGGCGGCAACGACCAGCGATTCCTTGGTCGGAAAATGATGCAGTTGCGTACCTCGCGAGACGCCTGCGCGACGGGCGATCTCCTGGGTGCTGGTCCGGGCGTAGCCCAGTTCGACAAGCGATTCGACGGCGGCGTCGAGCAGGCGCCCACGCATCGCGGCAGTTCGTTCGGCCTGCGTACGGCTTACTTTCGCATCGGAAGTGGTCTCGGTCACAAGACAACTGTAGAGCCGAAACGTAAAACAGTCCAGGCTGACTTCAAATCTTGATACGTAACATACCGATCAGTCAGCTCTGCCTGATAACGTCCTCGCATCGAGCGGAGGGAAACAATCGCTATGCCAGAGCAAACTGCATTTCCACACCGCCGTGTCGGACTGGTGGAAGACCACGAGTCGGTGGCTATCGGCTTGTCCGTGATGCTGAAGGACGAGCCGGATATCGAGTTGGTGTGCATCGCGACCACTGTGTCCGAGATGCTCGCTCAGCACGTCAGCTTGGATCTGGCAATTCTCGACCTCCGACTGGCCGACGGCTCATCGCCCAAGAGCAACGTCGAGGAACTGCGGGCCGCGGGGCTCGAGACATTGATCTTCACCGGGGCGGAAAACCCGTTCCTCGTTCGCTCGGCCGCCCGTGCCGGCGTACTGGGCGTTGTGCGCAAGTCCGAACCGACTGCCGTCGTGATTGATGCAATTCGCGCCGCCGCGTCGGGAAGCCAGGTGGTGACGACGGAGTGGGCCGCCGCCATCGACGGGGATCCAGGTCTCGACGAGGTGGGTCTGAGCCCTCGACAACTCGAGGTCCTCGAACTTTACGCATCCGGAGAGAAGGCAGATCGCGTTGCGCGACTCACCGGTTTGGCGCCGCAGACGGTCAACGATTACCTCCAACGCATCAGGCAGAAATATGCGGCTGCCGGACGGCCGGCCCCCACAAAGACAGATCTGTACAAACGCGCGGTCGAGGACGGGGTGTTACCGATTCCGGAACGCAGGAATCTCGGTAGAAATCTGACCTTGACTAACAATGACCTTCAGTAATGAAAAAGTTCGGTAACGATTGATTTCGCTAAGGCTGCCCCTGGAAATATGGGCAGAGGAATTGATGTCTGGGAAAAATGGCCAACTTCGACTTACATTCACCTGGTAAGAAGACGGCACTGTCGGGGAGTCTGTCATTCCGCTAGACGAAAGAAAGACGAAACTCATGACCGTCACTGTGGAAAACTGCATGACACAAGAGCCTGTCGGACCGCACCTTTCGGAGCGCGAAGTCGAGGTTCTCAGGGAATGGCTACTGAGTGATTCGAAGTCACGCGTCGCTCAAAACCTCTACATAAGCGTGGGAACGGTGGGAACCCACCTGTCCCGGATTCGCGAGAAGTATGCCGACGTTGGAAGGAACGCACCGACGAAATGCGAACTACTCGTGCGAGCGATACAAGATCAGATAGTGACGATCGACGAACTCTGATCGACAAAGTTGCTTTCGACAAAACAGCCACTGCTTCTGACGAAATTCTCAGGCTCTTCGGCCGTTTCATCGGCGCAGGCTATGTCTGCTATCTGATATTGCTCGCCCCTGCCATTGCCGAAGCCACTGCGATGTCCGCGTCTTGGTGGACCCCGCTGGCAGTGGTCGCAACTTTCGGTAGTGGACTGGTATTGGGAGCATCGACGTTTCACGCAGACACCCGGTGGGTGAAACGAGCCGCGAGTGCAAATGCGCTCCTCTACGTCGTGGTCATCCTCCTGTGGTGGCCGGCCTGGAATGGTGAGCACGTCACGGATTTCACCTTGTGGATTTCCAATTTCCCCGGCGTCGCCAGCCTTGCGGCAGCTGCGGCTTGGCGACCGGCCGCTGCCGTCGTGCACCTTTTCGTGGCGGCAACACTCGCACAGTTGACCAATCACATAATCCGGACGAGTCCCACGACGCACCTACTTGTTCCCGACCTCGCCTTCGCCTGGACATTTTGCGCGGTATTCGTCGCAGCGGCCGTCATGGCCTTGCGTACCGGTCGAGTGCTGGATGCAACTATCGCCACCACTCATGCCGCTGCGGCAGGCGCCGCCGCGGCCGAGGCCAAGTCCGTCGAACGCGAGAGATTCGACGCACTCATCCACGACACCGTGATGTCCACCCTGCTCGCTGCTTCGAGAAACGATGCCGATCCCTCGGTCATCGCTCAGGCACGAAGGACTGTCGAGAGGCTTGACGAACTCCGCTCCGGAACCGATCACGAGACGAGTTTCGACTTCGACGGAATCCTCGCTCAGTTGCGTTCAGCCGCTTCGGAAGTGGACGAAAACATCACGTTCGAGACCGCCCTGTCAGTCGGGTCCGATCCGAGCGGATACGCGCCCGACTCGATTCGTGCGATGGCCGGTGCGATGGCCGAGGCGCTGCGCAACAGCGTCAAGCACGCCGGAAGCAGTGCACGGCGTTCGGTCACGGTCACGGCAACCGCCACCCACCTCGAAGTAGTCGTCGCGGACGACGGCGTCGGCTTCGATCCGAGCTCCGTCGAGACGCATCGCCTCGGAATCACTGTCAGCATCCGCGGCAGAATGCGCCAACTCGACGGCGGATCGGCAACCATTCGATCGTCACCCGGCCGCGGCACTTCGGTGACTCTGACCCTGAGCTTGCCCGCAGCGGTGATGGCATGACCAGACCGGACGGACGAGATGTCCGCGATCTCCTCGGTATGCACAGCCGTGCTGCTCGATTCATGGCTGCATGCTTCGCGCTCACCTGCGTGATCTCGGTCGCGTACACCTCCTCCGACGTCCGCGCAGTCTGGCCGATGGTCTTGGCAATTATCGTGTGCTCAACTGCGGCTTTCACACTCGTTCTGAGCCGAGGCGACCCGATGCCGCTGGGGCAGAGCGTTCTGGTGTCTCTGACTGGCGCCGTCACGAGTGGCCTTGTGTTGTCAGTGGTTCCAGTGCCCGTCAACGACATGACTCAATTGTGGATGTTCGGGATGTCTACGGCCGTTTTCACCTTCATGTGCGTTCGTGGGCGTACAGCACTCGCGTGGCTCGGGCTTGGGCTCATGGTGTTGGTGACCGCCATCTGGTCCTCCACTACCGGCCAGGGGGCCATGTACGGAGTGTCGTTGACGGTCATCAACGCGGGCCCTGTTCTGATGTCGACCTTCTTCGCGTACACCATCCGTCCTCAAGCCAGGGTTATCTACGAACTTCGGGAGCAGTCCACCCAACGAATTGCCTCCGCATCCGCTAGCGCTGCGATTCTCGAGGAACGCGACGCGCAACTCGACAGGCTCGATCTACTTGCGCGCCCACTCCTCGAACGGGTCGCTTCCGGGATTCCGCTGACAACCGCCGAGCGGCAAGAATGCGAACTCCTCGAGGCGCAACTCCGAGATTCGCTGAGGGCGCCTGGCTTACAACAGACAGATGTCATCGATGCTGTGCATGCCACTCGAAACCGCGGCGTCGAGGTAGTCCTGCTCGACGACCACGGAATGGATGGTGCTGACCCCGCCGTGCGCGACCGAATCCACGCGAGCATCGTCCGGGAACTCACCGCGATCACGCGAGGCAAAGTGACCATTCGGATCCTTCCACCTCGGCGCACCGCAATGGCCACGATGCTGGTCGACACTGAAGACGTTCGACGAATCGAGTTCGATCACAACGGAATGCAGCTGTTACGGCAGGGAGATCAGAGGGAACTCGGCGCCTCGTCCATGTCCGTCGATCCGACTACAGACAGCGCCGTCTATCCCGAATAGCTTTCGAGGAGAGTGAGATTCACCGCGTCGATCACCAGGAGAAATGAATGATCTTCGAACTGCGTCCAGCACATGTTGCACGCGCCCTTGCCACACTGTGTGCCCTTCCGATTCTGTGGACCTTCGCAGTCGAGGGAATCACCACGACAACGGAATACGACTACAGCACGGGCGAAGTATCCTCATCGAGCGACCTGGGCTCTCAGATCGGAAGCGTAGCGATCTGGATCGTCCTCGCGATCGCATGTGCCGCCGGTGCATGGTATCTGGAGAAACAGCGCATCGGTTGGCCGCCGGCGGCACACGAGCAGCTGGTCAAACTGCAGCTGGCATCACCCAACCGAGAAGAGTAAAGGTCCCTATCGCTTCCGATCGCCGGCGCGGAGAAGATTACTGGGAACCGTATGGCCCACTATCTCTTCTGCAACGGCAGCGGCACGAATGCTCGCATCCAGGTCGATACCTGTCGCAACGCCCATGTCTTCGAGCATGTAGACCAGTTCCTCAGTCGCGATATTGCCACTGGCACCAGGAGCAAACGGGCAACCGCCCAGGCCACCGGTGGACGCATCCAGGTTTCGAACTCCGTGCTGCACAGCCGCCAACGCACTGGCAAGACCAGCGCCACGCGTGTTGTGGAAGTGCACACCCAAGCCGAAGTCACCCACTCTTTCGCCGACAGCGTCGATCAACCGTCCGACGCGTCCCGGTGTGGCAGTGCCGATGGTATCCGCGATCGAGAACTGATCAGCGCCGAACTCTTTGGCCTGCTCCGCAATCCGCAGAACACGGTCCGGATCGGTTGGACCGTCGAACGGACAGTCCCAGGCTGTGGCCACGATGACCTCCACCCGTCCACCAGCCTCGTGGACGATCCGGACGACCTCTCCGATACGTTCGGTCGCTTGCTCCGTCGTCGACCGAGTATTGGCCTCGCTGTGGCTATTCGATGCCGACACCACATATTCGACGGTTTGCATTCCTGCAGCAACGGCCCGTTTCGCTCCACCGATTCCGGCGACCAATGCCGAGAACTCGATGCCTGGCCACTGGTGCAACTCTGCGGCCAACAACTCCGCGTCGGCCAGTGCCGGCACCGCACGCGGTGACACGAACGACGTCGCCTCGATGCGCGAAACACCTGTCGCAGCCAGAGCTTCGACAAGACGAAGTTTCTCCGCCAGCGAGACCGGGTCTTCGATCTGCAACCCATCCCGTGGCCCGACTTCACGAATGCTGACCGCGGGAACACCTGCTTCAGGTACCGACACGTCAGATCACGCCCTTCTTCTTCAGTTCTGTCTGCTCGTCGCCCGAGAGTCCGAGGAGCCCACCCCAGACCGAAGCGTTGTCGTACCCCGGCGACGCTGCTCCCGCGTTGCGAACGGATCCGGGTGTCTCACTGAATGTAGGCACGACGCCCAGGCCGAGGACGTTTTCCCCGATCCGCTCGTCGTAGTGGTCGACGAGCATCCCCCGTTCGATCAGCTGCGGATCCTTGACCACATCTTCAACCGTATTGATCGGCCCGGCAACAACTCCCACTTCGGTGAGGCGTTCCACGAGACTGGTGGGATCTTGGAGCGCAACCCAGGCGCTGATCAATTCGTCGAGCTCGTCCTGATGTTTGCCACGCGCAACATGATTGGAGAATCGGTCGTCTTGCGCTAGTTCCGGTCGACCCATGATGGTGCACAGACGCACGAAGAGCGTGTCCTGATTGGCCGCGATCACCACCCAGTTTCCTTCAGAGGTCTGGTAGATGTTGGACGGTGCGATACCCTCCAACCTCGTTCCCGAGGGCTGCCGGATGATCCCGCCCCGATCGTAGTCCGGGATCGTGGATTCCTGCACCGCCAGACAGGATTCCGTGAGGGCAACGTCGACCACCTGGCCACGGCCGGTCCGCTCTCGCGAGAGCAACGCCGCCAGCACTCCCTGAACGGCGAACATCCCACCGAGAGAATCTCCGAGTGAAAGGGCAATACGCGGGGGTGCCTGCCCTGGATAACCGTTCAGATGCCGAAATCCGCTGACTGCTTCGGCAACCGAGGCGTAGCCGGCGCTCTTGGCTTGCGGTCCGCTCTGCCCGTAGCCGGATACCCTGGCCAACACCAACTTCGGATTGCGCGCGCTCAGCACGTCGAATCCCAGACCCCACTTCTCGAGGGTGCCCGGCCGGAAGTTCTCGACCACCACGTCGGCATGTTCGATCAGATTCAGAAACAGGTCGCGGCCCGCGTCGACGCGAAGGTCCAACGTCACACACCGCTTGTTGCGGGCGTGAACCGTCCAGAAGAATCGATGACCGTCCTGCTCTGCCTGACCCCAGGTACGAAGCGGGTCTGGACGGTCCGGTGATTCGATCTTGATCACGTCGGCTCCCATGTCGCCGAGCAATTTCCCGGCGAAGGGCCCGGCGATCAAGGTTCCGAGTTCAATCACCCGATATCCGTCCAGGGGCCCGGTGGGCGCACCTTCCGACACAGCTGCCTCCTCTGGGAACTTTTCTCCCTTTGAAGGCTACGTCACCACCCGGTATCGCAACATCATGTCGTGGTCTTCGTGATCGAGCATGTGGCAGTGCCAGACGTACCCCTGCAAGTCCCCCATGCCAGCTTCTCCGTGCGCCGAGTGATCTGCCATGGAACCTCTCGCGAAAGTTGCATCCGGATCGAAGCCCAACTCGTCGGCCGTCGGAAAGCGCACGATCACGCGAGTGATCGAGTTGGCATCCACGATGACCGTGTCCTTCTCCCCCGTTTCCCACACTTCGGGAGGCCGCAGCGAAGAGGTCACGAATTCCTCCGCCGACGGCGTCCACCGGACCCCCAAGTCAGGCACCGGATACCGCTGCATCAGTGCTGCAGTGTCGAGGCTCTGGCGTCCCACAACGCGGAACGCCACCAGGTGCAGATGAATCGGATGTGGTTCCGTGGTGATGTTGATCAGATTCCATTGCTCGACGGCCCCCTGACGTGGCAGTTCGATATCCGAATCGGTGAACCTCAAATTGTTGAGCGACATAGTGATCGACGGGTAATCCGACGGACGCGACAGCTGCATGATCGTGAGATTTCGCACCACATCCGGGGACGCCGGTTCGGCGGCAACGGAATTCAGCTGCTGCGGGATCGAGCCGGTGAATCCCTTTGCGCTGCCCACGTCGAACCGACAGAACACCGGCATCACCTGCGTGCCGCGTTGAGCCACCGCAAGGGGTACCGGTTCGTCGTTGCGCAATTCCACCGTTGTGCCCGGCTCGAGCATACTGAAGTCGACCAGCAGATCAGCGCGTTCACCCGGACTCAACCGGACGTGATCCGTCGGCGCCGGAGCGGCCAGTAAACCGCCTTCGGACCCGATCACCCAGAACCGCATACGATTTGCGAAATGCAGATTCCACACCGAATAGGTTGCGGCGTTGAGCAGTCGCAATCGATACAGGCCGCGGGCAACCTCCACTTTCGGCCACACGACGCCGTTCACCACGCCAACGTCACCGGGGGTCGCCGGATCCCATGAACCTTGCGGAGTGAGCCACGTGGAACGGACACTCTGTTGACCGTCGGAGGTGAAGACCTTGTCCTGCAGAATCATCGGGAGTTCGAACTCACCGGACGGCAGGCCGAGAGAATTCCCGGCGGCGCCCGTGTCAACGTCGTCACGGAGAAAATACATCCCGACCAATCCGGCATAGACGTTGAGGCGCGTCATTCCCATGGCGTGATCGTGGTACCAGAGATTGCCGGCGGCACGACCATTCGTGTATTCGTGGACCAAACCTTCGCCCGGACGCTGGATCAACTCCGGATGTCCGTCGAACTGTGGTGCAGTAACTCCTCCGTGCAGGTGAAGCGAGGTGGGGACCTGTGTGCGGTCGAGGTCGCTGACGCCGTGCAGACCCGGATCGACATCCGCGGCAAGCGGATACGCAGAAATGTCATTGGCATATCGGACTGTGACGAGCTGATCGACGTGAGCTTCGATGGTGGGGCCCAGATAATCCATTCCGCCGTAACCCAGCGACGGCGACGACGGTAGGTCCGGATGGAAACGGTGCATCGACGAAGCCGCGCGAAGCTCCAGGTTGCCACCCGAAATGCCCGGCAGGACAGGAAGGGTCTCCCGAAACGGTTCCAGCCGGGGTGACGGAAGTTGGAATGGGCGTAGCGGATCGATGTCAGGGGGTCGAGCTGTCGCTGATCAAGCGGACAATGCACTCAGGCCGGCCAGCAAGCCAAGCCCTTGAACAAACGATCGTCGACGGATCTTGTGTGACTCGTCCACTCACGGCCCCCTCACGCTGACGGCATCCGGAGCGGGTTACCCGTGTGCTCGCACGGTCAAACACCGACCACCTTCTCCAACCAACGTTTGAGAATGGGTAGAACATGAGCCGGTTGCATTGCCTGCGTGTGATCCAGACCGTCTAGTACCTCGATATCCCACCCTGCTGACCGAGCGGCGTCGAGGTCGAGATCGGCCGGCGCGACCCGTACCCCACCCCATCGGTCACCGTATTCGATGACGTCTTGCGAACCGACGAAACACATTCGCGGACAAAGGATGCGCCCTTGAATCGTTCGATCGTCGAATTCACCAAGTGCGAGGTACAGCGTCACGAACTGCCGGGTCTGCGCTCCGGTCAACGCGATGTCGATGGAGTTCCAATCGAACTCGTCCGGCGATGCCGTGGGCTGCGATGTGCGCCGGGGCGGTTCACTCGTCATGCGGTGTGTAGCTTCGGTAACCTGGAGCATCGCCTTGTACGGCCCATCCACCGGCGGGAAACCACCCATGACCAGTGCGGTCAGACGATCGGTGCGCAGCGCCAACTGCAATCCGCACAGAGCCAGCCAGGAGTATCCGTAGTAGGCGAACTGGTCGATCCCAGCCGAATTCGCCACAGCCAGAATGTCGGACGTGATGTTGTCGGGAGTGAGCGTGTCCGGAGCGGGCGACGCCATCCGGTGCCCTTCGTAGTCGAAGGCAACCACAGTGAAGTTCGACGCCAACCCTTCCATGAACGTTCGACCGAGCGAGGGGTCAACGCCCCAGGCGCGCAGTTCGTCAGCCTTAATGCCGGTAGCCGAAATCGGATTCACGGGCATCAGCACGGCGGGGCCATGTCCGAGAACCTCGACATCGATAGTTGTCCCGTCGTGAAGTCTTGCCTCAACCATGCCCACTCCCAAATCTTTACACTGTAAAGTAATTAAGAATAGCGCGACTCCACGAAAGCGACAAGATGAACAAACAGGCAGACCGACGCGATATCGCACGCACGATTTCACTTCTGTGGCGTCAACCCGAGGCGCCTTCCGGCCGCCGAGGACCGAAGCCCGCGCTGTCCACGGACTCAGTCGTTGACGCCGCGATCGAAGTCGCCGACGCCAACCCCACGACACCGTTGTCGATGCGCATGATCGGCGACCACCTCGGCCGCACTGCGATGTCTCTGTACACCTACATACCGGGAAAGGACGAACTACTGGACCTGATGTACGACCGGGTGCATGCCGAGCTACCGCCGATCGCAGACACCGGCGACTGGCGCATGGCACTGTCCGACTGGGCCGCCGCACTCTTCGCCCTACATACACGCCATCCGTGGACATTGGATGTCTCGTTGGCGCGCCCCGTCCTGGGTCCGCACGAGCAGGCAGGACTCGAATCACTCCTGTCCATTCTCTACTCCACGGGTCTCGACGCTCCGATCATCCGCAGATCGGTGAGCATGATTTTCCATTTCATCCGGGGGTCCGCGCGGACCCTAGCTGAGATCCGGAGCGCCTCGACCATCGGAGATTCCGAATCTCATTGGTGGGCAGAGTCTTCTGCTGCACTGGCCGATGCTGCACCGGATTTCGCGAACGACTTCCCCCACACGATGCAGTTGGGTCGGGAGGCCCCACCGGTACCGGGCGGCGACTTCTATCTCGAACGAGAAACCGAAGAGTCATTTACTCAGGGCCTACAGATCCTCCTTGACGGGATCGAATCGAGGATTCGAAAACACTCTTGACTCGAACGCATGTTCGAGTATTCTTGTGTGTAGGGGATCGGGGGATTCAATGAGTGTCTTGTTGTCGGATGTGGTGTCTGGTTCTGCGGTGGGGTTGCGCGGACGCCTGTGGCGGTTGACGGCTGCGGAGTTGCGGGCCGCTGCGGTGTCGGCGAGCGCGGAGATTCTGCGCCTCGAGGCCGTGCGAGTGGCCGTGGTGGACGAGTTGTCGTTGCGGCCGGATGATCAGGTGATTGCCAGCCGCGGGGTGGGTTGCTGGTTGGCGGCAAACACGATGCTGCAAATCCGGGACGGGAAGAAGATCGCCGCCCCGGGTGCGGCGCTGCGGCCGTTTCCCGCGGTGGCGGCCCGGTTCGATGTCGGGGACTGCTCCTTCGAGCACGCCGTGTTGATCGTGGCGTTCTGCGAATCACCACCGAAGGGCATGCCGGACGAAGCGTTACCGAAGTGCATCGACCTGTTGCTCGCTGCTGCGTCGGGCGTGGAGGCGACGACCACGAAGGTGCGGAGTGTTATCGCGACCTTGGAGCGAGTGTTCGAGTCCGATGAGATTCCGCCTGCCGAAGATATCGACCGCAACGAGTTGCGGATCGCATCGACACTGAACGGTCGGGTGGTGGTGCGCGGCGATTTCGACGCCCTCACCGGCGAAATGCTGCTCTCCGCCCTGTCGAATCTGACGATGCCCACCCCGGCACCCGATGGAACCCCGGATTCTCGGTCGGCAGCGAAGCGGACCGCGGACGGGTTCACCGAACTGATCCGCCGTTACCTCGACTGCGCCAAAACCGGTGTCGATGGTGGCCAGCGTCCGCACGTGAACGTGCACATCAACGCGCGTGATTTGGCTGAGCACCGGGACTGCGCCGCAACATCCGCTGCTCCTGGTGGTGGAGTGGCTGTGGCTGTGTCGGATCTCGATGTCGGGCACATGCCCTGGCTGGGGCCACTGTCCGTCTCGCAGACCAGACTCCTCGGCTGCGACTGCTTCCTGTCCACCGTACTGCTCGACGACCACGGCGCACCGCTCGATGCGAAACCCGGAAAGCGATTAGTGTCCGCCGAACAGCGAGTGGCGCTGATCGCCCGAGACAAAGGCTGCGCCTTCCCCGGCTGCACATGTGTGCCCGCGTGGACCGATGCACACCACATCCGGCACTGGGCCAACGGCGGCCCGACCGTGATGAACAACCTTGTCCTACTGTGCCGTTCACATCACCGGCTGATGCACCGGAAATCGGGTTTCGTCGGAAAATGGGTAATCCGCATCGGCGTCGACAACAAACCCTGGTTCATCCCACCACCCTCGATCGACCCGCAACAGCACCCCAGGCCGGCGAACACCACCTTCAAAACCTGAGAAGAACCTCAGGCACAACAGAACACGGCCCAGCACCGCATCGAGCAGATCTCGATGCGGTGCCGAAAGCCGTGAATTCCGTCAGACCGCCTGCGGAACTTTGGTGGCGCGTGGGAATCGCTCCCGAATCTCCGCTGGCGTGACAACTCTCGGGTCGAGGGGTTGCTCGTCACGCAGGTGGCGCTCCAACACCTTGCCAGTCATCGGCGCGATGACCTTCAGAGCAGTGGTCATGTTCTTCGGTGAACTGCCGACCCGGACCGCAGTTCGCACCGCGGGCGCAATTGCCCTGTCCAACAAAGCGGGTTGATCGAAGCCGCCCATGGTTCGCATCCAGCCCGGCAATGTTGCGATAGTGGCCGGCGCGACCAATCGGCTGAACGTCGCGAACTTCGTCTTCCCCTGCGCCCTTGGCGTTCTCAACAAGTAGTGCATCGCCCGGTTGGCACGCTCGGAGGTACACAATCTGGGCCTGACTTCAGCGAAGTACTCCCGTACCTCATCTCGCGAGCGCGGAACGTCGGACGCTTTGCATGTCTGCAGTTCGGCAGCGATCACGCATTCTTCCCAGTACCGCTGCTCTTCGACGGCGGAGAGTGGGCCCGGCCCGTACATCTCGTAGCACTTGAGCACCGAATGCCAACCGGTCACGTGGATCCACAGTTGTGCCGCCGGATTGTTTGCACTGTAACGAGTTCCGGTGATCGGTTCGATACCCGTGGCCTGAGCGTGAACCGTCATGAGATGGTCGGACAACGCCAGTGCCGTCCGCCCGTCGGCAGTGGCGACGGTCAGGAAGTACGCCAAGGTTCGGTCGAGTCGCCCGGCGGGATCGCTGTAGATCCCGCTCATATCTGCCACCGCGGCAGCAAGGAAGGGGTCGAAGTGCTCGAGCACCACTGACCGCTGGAAACCGATCAATGCTGTCGGAGCCGCCCAGATCTTCCAACTGGGTGATCCTGGGCCGAAGAAGCCGTAATCCTCACGCGGTCGATTCATCGTCAGTTCAGACATTTCATTCCTCCCCGTTCGTTGACCCTGCACCGTTCATTTCGTAGGCACCAGACAAGGCGACTACTTGCTGCCAGACGTACTCGAATCGCTCGGCCGCGAATTTGGGGCGCCGAATAGATGCGAGAGCCAACCGCTGCTGATCTTCACTGGCGCTGGGTTTTCCGTGCAACTCCACCGCTGCAGCACTGAAGTCGCGGACCAGGACGTCGAAGATCTGATCCAGCACCCCATCGCTCCGCTGCCCCTCGTCCAATCCCAAGATCTCGGCTTGTTCGAGGATCAACTGGCCGTAGACGACGAGGGTGAAGAGTTCGGTGATCGCCAGGCCGAAGTCCAAGTCGACCTGCTGCGCCGCATCCGGTGCAGCTTCGGCAAGGAGGGTCACGAGAGCTTCGGCCTGCTCCACGAACAGTGCGACGTTGGGAACATCCGCAAACTTCGCGTACACCGCTCGCCAGTCGTCGAATCGAACCTTGGACAACCCCCGTGCCGGGCCCTGACGGAACAGGAACTCGTCGTCGGCTGCGTCGTTACGCGTCGGAACCGCCGGAAATGACTCGGGGGCAAAGAGGTACGCCGGCATGAACTTGGCGATCAGGGCGAGATTGACGGCGACGGTCCCCTCGAGCTTGGGCAGCCCGTCGACATCCATCTTGGCCACCGCGAGGTAGCTGTCCTTCTCGAAGCCCTTTGCCGCAGCGATGTCGGAGAGCAGTCCGATCACCTTCTGTGCCTCGGTTGTCACCTTCATCTTGGTGACGGGATTGAACAAGAGGTAGCGGCGGTCCTCGGGCGATGCGGTGCGGAAGTAGTCCACCGCACGATCCGAGAAGAGCCTCATCGCCAGCAGGCGCGCGTACGCGTCGACGAATTCACGTCGTACGTGTGGGAACGCCGTGACGGGATTGCCGAACAGGATTCGATTGTGCGCGTGGGTAATCGTCTCGTACAAGGCATGAGTCGACATACCGATTCCGCCGAAACACAGGTTGAATTTTCCGATGTTCACGGTGTTGAGTGCGGCACTGAATGCTGCCTCGCCGGTATGCAGGATATCCTCTGCCACAACGGGATATTCGGCGAGTGAGAACTCCGCTACGTACATCTGCGCCGGAACGATGTTCTTCACCACGGTGAATGCCGGATGGTCCGAGTCGGCGTAGAAGAAGACGTACTGATCGGCGCCCTCCACTCCGTCGACACGACCGAAGACAGAGACCGTGTTGGCGCAGTTGCCATTTCCGATGTAGTACTTCGAACCGCTGGCCAGGTACCCGCCGCTGCCGTTCGGCGTCAAGACCATGTCGGTGGAGTAGACGTCGGCGCCGTGCTCTTTCTCGGACAATCCGAATGCCGCAACGCCTCCGGAAGCCAAAGCGGAAGCTGCTCGCGCCCTTGCAGTCTCGTTGTCGCTCTGCCACACCGGCCCGAGGCCGAGAATGGTCACCTGCCACGGGTACCAGTAGTTGAGTCCGTAGAAGCCGAGGATCTCGGACAGCGCGGCGATACGGCTGGTATCCCAGCGCTTGTCGGAGTCACCGCCGCTGTCGCGGGCGGGGGTCAGGAAAGTCGCGAACAGGCCTTCCTTTGCCGCGAAGTCGACGAACTCGGAGTAAAAGGTCTTGTCGTGATAGTCGGCCAGAAGTCGATTCTTTCCACGCGCCTCGAACCAGTCGACGGTCGCGCCCAGCAGTCTCCGCGTGGTCGCGTCGAATTCCGGCCGATCGTAAGTGGAGGGATGGAGCAACAGATCATTCGGCACTAAAGAGGTCGACGCTGTCATCGCGGTTGTTCTCCTAGAGATCTCGGCAGAGGCGCCTCACTGACCGCCTCTTCGAATACAACGCCACCGTAACAATTGATGACGACGAATACAACGGTTGCGTATGATTCACGAAGAATTGGCAGGCAGATTAGGGTGGGAGCGGAGGTGAGGCACACGATGACCAGGTCACAAGCTGACGCAACGGATACACCGCGACGCAAATACGCCCCTCGCATGGCGCCCGAGCAACGACGCGAACAGTTGCTCGACGCAGCATTCGAGGTCACCGGCCGCGTAGGCCTGCACAACCTCAGCATGGAATCCGTCGCTGCCGAAGCCGGCGTCGGCAAGCCCGTCCTCTACACGATTTTCGATACCAGGACCGATCTCGTCGCTGCACTCCTGCGCCGCGAGCACGAGCGAGCCATCGCTCAGGTGCTCGAAACCATGCCGACAGATCTGAGCGAACTCGGCCCAGCGGCGTCATACACCGGAACCGTTGGCGCCTTCGTCGACGCCGTACTGGAGAACCCGACGCGCTGGCGCCTGATCCTGACGTCTGTCGAGAACGCCCCCAGCGAGTATCACGGCTTACTGAAGCTCTCTCGCGGAGCTGTCTTCGCCCGCGCCGAAGAACTGGCGCGTGCCGGGATTGCCCTCGAACCGAAGCTCGAAGGCCTTGATCCGGTTCTCCTCGCACACACCATGATGTCGTTTGCCGAAATGCTCGGACGACTGGCCGTCAGCGACCCCGAAACCTATACCCGAGAAAGACTTTCCAGTTTTGCCGTTGCGCTCGCTCAGTCGGTCGGGCGTTAGCAGACCACTGAAACCTGTCGGTCGGATCTGCTTCAATACACGCATGACATCACCATCGATCGAACCGCTACAGCTTTTCGAAACGTCTCCGGGCAACTGGTCACTGATGCTCACCGACCAGCATTTCGGCAAGGTAGCAGCGGTATTCGAGCAGGTAGAGGGTTTCGAAGGCTCCGGCTACGACTGGGCGTCGGTCGCCCACGCAGTGGTAGGCCGCGATGCACCGCATCTGGAGGGCCGCTTCGGCACCGATCCCGAAGCGGGCATGTTTGTTGCGTACGGCAGCGACAACGAAGCTCTTGGTGAACTCGGAGTGCTTCTCGCCAAAGCGTATTCGGATGCCGAGTACCTCGGCGGCCTGGTCGCCATTTCCGAACTCGACTAGAGCTCCTGCTGAAACGACACCGGCCCCACACCTAGGTGCGGGGCCGGTACCGAAGGAAAGATCTAGCCGACCAACAGCTCGGCAATCTGAATCGTGTTGAGAGCGGCGCCCTTACGGAGGTTGTCACCCGAAACGAAGAGCGCGAGTCCGCGTCCCTCCGGGACACCCGGATCTTGACGGATACGACCGACCAGCGACGCGTTGCCGCCGGCAGCGGCCAGCGGCGTCGGAACCTCGACCAACTCCACTCCGGGAGCGTCGGCGAGGATTTCCTTCGCACGAGCGACCGAGAGCGGGTTCGCGAACTCTGCGTTGATCGCGAGCGAGTGTCCGGTCACGACGGGAACGCGCACGCAGGTGCCCGAAACCAGCAGATCAGGAAGTCCGAGGATCTTGCGGCTCTCGTTACGGAGCTTCTGATCCTCGTCGGTCTCGCCGCTTCCGTCGTCGACCAGCGAACCTGCCAGCGGCAGGACGTTGAACGCGATGGGGGCGACGTAGTTGTTCGGGGCCGGGAAGTCGACGGCGCTGCCGTCGTGAACCAACTTCTCGGCGTCACCGACAACGGCGCGCACCTGGCCGAGGAGTTCCTCGACGCCGGCGATTCCGCTACCGGACACAGCCTGGTAGCTGGAAACGATCAGACGCTGCAGACCGGCTTCGTCGTGCAGAACCTTGAGCACCGGCATCGCTGCCATGGTGGTGCAGTTGGGGTTCGCGATGATGCCCTTGACCAGGTTCTTCGTGTCCTGCGGGTTGACCTCGCTGACCACGAGGGGAACCTCGGGATCCTTGCGCCATGCGGAAGAGTTGTCGACAACCGTCGCACCGGCCGCGGCAAAGCGCGGAGCCTGCGCACGAGACAGCGTCGCACCGGCGGAGAAGAGGGCGATGTCGATGCCCTTCAGATCCTCGTCGGACGTTGCTTCGGCATCCTCGACAACGATCTCTTCGCCGCGGAACGTCAGCTTCTTACCGGCGGAGCGTGCCGATGCAAAGAACCGCACCTTGTCCGCGGGGAAGTTACGTTCTTCGAGCAGAGTGCGCATGACGATGCCGACCTGACCGGTCGCACCGACAACAGCGATTGTTGTCATCAGAAATTACCGTCCTGTTCCTGCGTGTACTACGGCTTCTTCGTCGCCGCCGAGACCGAAAGCGGCGTGGATAACGCGCACGGCGTCGTCGAGTTCGGTGTCCTTGACCAGCACGGAGATGCGGATCTCGGAGGTCGAGATGAGATCGATGTTGATGTCGGCCTTGGCCAGTGCCTCACAGAACGTGGCCGTGACGCCCGGGTGGCTCCGCATTCCGGCACCGACCAGGGAAACCTTGCCGATGTGGTCGTCGAACAAGATCTGTGTGAAGCCGATGTCTTCCTGACGCTTGGTCAGGATCTCGACGGCGCGGGGGCCGTCGGCGGTCGGCAGCGTGAAGGTGATGTCCGTCTTGTTGGTCTCCACCTTGGAGATGTTCTGCAGCACCATGTCGATGTTGATCTCGGCATCGGAGACAGCGCGGAACACCTTGGCAGCATGTCCCGGTGTGTCCGGCAATCCGACAACGGTGATCTTGGCTTCGCCGCGATCGTGCGCGACTCCGGTGATCAGGGCCTCTTCCACAGGAATGTCCTCCATCGATCCGGACACGATTGTTCCGGGCTTGGTGGTGTATGACGAACGGACGTGCACAGGCACGTTGTAACGACGGGCGTACTCGACACACCGGAGCATGAGCACCTTGGCACCACACGCTGCGAGTTCGAGCATTTCCTCGAAGGAAACCGTCTCGAGGCGGTGAGCGTCAGGGACGATGCGCGGATCGGCGGAGAAGACGCCGTCGACGTCGGTGTAGATCTCGCAGACGTCAGCGTTGAGTGCAGCTGCCAACGCCACGGCGGTGGTGTCGGAGCCACCGCGTCCGAGCGTCGTGATGTCCTTGCTGTCCTGGCTGACGCCTTGGAATCCGGCGACCAGAACGATCGAGCCTTCGTCGAGGGCGGTGCGAACACGGCCCGGCGTGACGTCGATGATCTTGGCGTTTCCGTGGCTGCCGGTCGTGATGACTCCGGCTTGTGAGCCCGAGAACGAACGAGCTTCGGCGCCGAGGGAGTGAATTGCCATCGCTACCAAGGAGTTGGAGATGCGCTCACCCGAGGTCAGCAGCATGTCCATTTCACGGGCCGGCGGGGAAGGGCACACCTGCTGAGCCAGGTCGAGCAGCTCATCGGTGGTATCGCCCATCGCTGACACCACGACGACGACATCATTGCCGGCCTTCTTGGTCTCGACGATCCGTTCAGCGACTCGTCGGATGCGCTCGGCGGTTGCCACCGAGGATCCGCCGTACTTCTGGACGACGAGAGCCACGCGTTTCTACCTCCAGGTCGAAATTGTTTACAGATACCAGAGGTCGAGCTTACCGAGGTGGTCCTGGGACTTCCCGATGCGTACTGCTGTTCGCCTCAGATCCGCGCGGGATCAGTTGCGAGATCCGCGCTCGCATCAACGTCGCAGAACGCGAACCACCGGCAACGTAACCGACCACCGCGACGGCAACTCCGCAGGCGAGAAGCACGCGGATACTGCTGACCAGGGAAACTGCCAGCGCGTCGTACACCGCCACAGCCGCCTCGGACGACGGTATGTCTGAATTCTGTAAATAGACCCGGCGCACGACGGCCAGCGCCACCAGCAGGGCGATCATCGCCACCGCCGTCGCCAGCCCGACCAGGGACAGCGCGCGCATTCGCCCCGGCGCAACTGCGACGGCCGCAATCGCGCAGGCCACCGACGCCCACGGCAACCAGGTCGCTGCTCGGTCGAGAGTGTTCGAGAAATCCTGGGCCCGCACCAACTCGTCGGATCGCAGGATCTCGAACTGCGGATCGAGCGCCGGGAGGCGATCGATCACGGTGAATCCGCGATCGCGGAGGTTCGTCCTCAGTTCCGTCATGACCGGTTCGAGGGAGACGGTGACCGTTCCGCTGTCGTCGGCCCGAACTATGCCGTCGGCGGCTCGGCCGGTCACCATCGCGGCAAGTTGCGCGTGCGCTCGACGGTTGGCCGCGGTCCAGAGCGTCGCAAACTGGTCGCTCGAGACCAACGACTGAGCGGCCTCACGAACAAGTCTCTCGGCCTGTCTCGTCACCACCTGCGGAAACTCGTCCAACCGCTGCGTCAATTCCTCGGTCAGCCGATCAACGGCCGCCGATTGGACAGCGGGGTCGGCAGCCAGCGGGGCAACGGACTCGACATAGCTGTCGGTGTCGTTCACCTGGGTGTGGACGAACAGCGCGAGCACCGAGCCGGCAAAACCGAGACCAGCGAGAACGATCAGCAGTGAACAGACGATCCAGCGGATCGAGCGCATCACGCGCGCTTGGCGCGCGCCGGTCGAATCTTCGCGGTGATGTGGTGAATGCGGTGATCGTCAGCGGGTATCCGGAAAGTCTCGGTAACCCGAACGGTCATCAGGTTGCGCCCGAACAACCCGGCGTCAAGGAGGTAGTCAGCCGTCAGGTCGTCCCCGTCGACCGTCCACTCCACCTCACGAATGTCGCGGATCACGCGATACTGAGGGCCTCCGGAAAGGCTGCGCCGCAAATGATTCCCCGAAAATCCGGTCTTCAACCCGACCTCGTGACGTACCGCGTCCGGAGCCAGCGGTACGGAACTGCCATCGTGACTACGGAGCGCGTCGAGGTACGTGCTCGCCACGGCGATTCGGGGATCCATGGACGACAGTCCACCATTTTCGAGGCCGAAACGGCAGCACAATTCGGCGACAAATTGGACATGAGGGCGAACCCCACCGATTTCTCGCGAAATCCAGGAGTAGAGTGCTGTGCATGCAGCGCGCACTCCTTCTTGGTTGCCGCGACGGGGTCTGATCCAGACTGGCCTCCCGCCGCGGGGTTTTTGTGCGCCGGTCGACCAAGCCTTCCGGACTCATGGTCTTGACCAACAGGTCATCAGGCCAGGTCCACAATCCTGGAGATCACACCAATGTCCCCCGCTGACGCATTCACCACCGGCACTCGCACCATTACCCCGCCCACGAAGCCGGCACCTTCCGACCAGCCTGCGTGGAACACGCAGAAGAACTCGTCGATGCCGACGTTCCGCTACCGCCCGTTCGCCGAAGAGGTCGAGACGGTCACGCTGCCCGACCGCACCTGGCCGGACAAGATCATCGACCGAGCACCCCAGTGGTGTGCCGTTGACCTGCGCGACGGCAACCAGGCGCTGATCGATCCGATGAGCCCGGCGCGCAAGCGTCGTATGTTCGATCTCCTGGTCCGTATGGGCTACAAGGAGATCGAGGTCGGATTCCCGTCCGCGAGCCAGACCGACTTCGACTTCGTTCGCGAGATCATCGAGGATGGCGCGATCCCGTCCGATGTCACCATCCAGGTGCTGACGCAGTCGCGTCCCGAACTGATCAAGCGCACATTCGAGGCGTGCGAAGGTGCCGAGAACGCGATCGTGCACTTCTACAACTCCACCTCGATTCTGCAGCGCCGCGTCGTGTTCCGCGCCGACAAGGACACGATCAAGAAGATCGCCACCGACGCCGCCGAACTGGTCCTGGCCGAGTCGAAGAAGTACCCGGACACGAACTGGCGCTGGGAATACTCGCCCGAGTCCTACACCGGCACCGAGCTCGAGTACGCCAAGGAAGTATGTGACGCCGTCACCGAAACCCTGGGTGCGACGCCTGCCAACCCGGTCATCCTGAACCTTCCCGCCACCGTCGAGATGGCGACACCCAACGTGTACGCCGACTCCATCGAGTGGATGCACCGCAACCTGGCCCGCCGCGATTCGGTCATCCTGTCGCTGCACCCCCACAACGACCGCGGCACCGGCGTCGCTGCAGCCGAGCTGGGCTACCAGGCCGGCGCAGACCGCATCGAAGGCTGCCTGTTCGGCAACGGCGAGCGCACCGGCAACGTCTGCCTGGTCACCCTCGCACTGAACATGTTCACGCGCGGCGTCGACCCGCAGATCGATTTCTCGAACATCGACGAGATCCGTCGCACGGTCGAGTACTGCAACCAACTGCCCGTCCACGAGCGTCATCCGTACGGCGGCGACCTGGTCTACACCGCGTTCTCCGGCAGCCACCAGGACGCGATCAACAAGGGCCTCGACGCCATGAAGGTCGACGCCGACAACCAGGACTCGGACGTCGACGACATTCTCTGGCAGGTCCCCTACCTGCCGATCGACCCCAAGGACGTCGGCCGCAGCTACGAGGCCGTCATCCGCGTGAACTCGCAGTCCGGCAAGGGCGGCGTCGCGTACATCATGAAGGCCGATCACGGTCTGGTGCTGCCGCGTCGTCTGCAGGTCGAGTTCTCGCAGTCGGTCCAGAAGATCACCGACGGTGAGGGCGGCGAGGTCTCGCCGAAGGAAATGTGGGACGTCTTCCACGAGGAGTACCTCGCCCCCGTCACCCCGCTCGAGCGGATGAAGCAGAAGGTCACCGCGTCCGAGGAGGACGGCGGCACCGACGCCATCACCGCCATCGTCAAGGTGAACGGCAAGGAGCAGGAGATCTCGGGAACCGGTAACGGCCCGCTCGCTGCCTTCGTCGACGCGCTGGGAAGCATCAACTTCGACGTTCGTGTCCTCGACTACTCCGAGCACGCAATGTCCGCCGGCGACGACGCCCAAGCCGCGGCCTACGTCGAGTGCGCCGTGACGGGCCCGGACGGTCAGAGCACCGTCGTCTGGGGTGTGGGTATCGCCACGTCGATCACGACGGCGTCGCTGCGCGCCGTGGTTTCGGCAGTGAACCGCGCGAGCTGACACTCACGCAATACGAACCCGGCTCTTCAACAAACCCTGGTCTCACCCGATTTTCGGGTGAGACCAGGGTTGTTTTCACGGCACAGAAGTTCTTCGGTCCGTGTTTTCGGTTCGGCATGACATAGGTCCCGAAAGAGTCGCTTAGCGAAGTTAACAAACAGGATTCACCCATCGAGGATGATGCAGCCGACCCCGGCACGTGAGATAGTCACCTCAGACAAATCCGACTTGTGAAATGGGGCTCGACAATGGATTCCTTTTGGGACTTCCTCTGGCTGATCATCATCAGCTTCGCGTTCATCGCGTACCTGATCCTGCTCTTCTCGATCATCACCGACCTATTCCGTGATCACAAGACTTCCGGCTGGGTAAAGGCAATCTGGATCGTCTTCCTGTTCTTCATTCCGCTGCTCACCTCGCTCGTCTATCTGATCGTCCGAAGCGACGGAATGGCCCAGCGCTCCATGGAGGCTGCTCAGCAGGTCAAGAATGCACAGGACAGCTACATCCGTGAGGTTGCCGGAAAGTCCCCGGCCGAGTCCATCGCAGATGCAAAGGCGCTTCTCGACGCCGGCACCATCAGCGAAGAAGAATTCGCAGCGCTGAAGGCCAAGGCCCTCGCCTGATTCAGGCCCTCACTAATCAGTGAGGATTGCACTACCGAAACGGGAGCGACACTAATCGTGTCGCTCCCGTTTCGTATTCATTCACCAACAGCCGTTCATTCACCGACCGCCCGGGCGACGTCGCGAAAAGCGTCGAGAACCACTCCGATAGCCGGGCTGCGGTCGATGTGTAATCGAGTTGCCAATTCATAAACGCGAGCAGCGCGCACGCCTGCCACCGGTTTCCTCGATACTCCAGGATGTGTGATCGCGTAACGCGGCATCAAAGCCACACCGTGGCCCGCCGCCACCAACTCTTCGATAACTCGGAAATCGTTTATCCGATGAGCGACTCGAGGTTGGACCCCGGTGACGGACGCAACCGACAACAGAACGTCGTCGACCGGAAACCCGCCGCGCACGCTGATCCAGTTCTCGTCGGCCAATTGTTCCAACCGGACCGAATCCTGCTCGGCGAGTGGATGATCAGGCCGCAGCACCAGGTCGATCGGTTCACGCATCAGCGGTTGCACGCTGACCCGGGGAAACGAGGTCTCGGCGCCGCGTTCGTCACGGTGAGTGAGGATCACGTCGTGATCGGCCAACAGTCCAGGGACGGCCGACGCCGGTTTGTCGACGTCGTGTGCGTCGATGTCCACGTCCGAGTTCTTCAGCGCCGTCAGGACGCCGGGCAGCAGGAGAGCTGCTCCGGAGGGAAAGAACGCGACTCGCACCTTGCCGCGCGGCGAGCCTCGGTACGACGCCATCTCGTCCGCTGCCCGGTCGAGCGCCGCCACCACGTCGTCGGCGCGGAGCACCAGCGCTCGACCAGCGTCGGTGAGGCGCAGCGTGCGCCCGTCCGGCTCGAGGAGCAAGACCCCCGCCTCTCGGCCGAGGATCTTGAGTTGTTGCGAGACGGCGGACGGTGTCATCGAGAGAGCGAGAGCAGTAGCGCCGACGGTTCCTCGGTCGGCGAGCTCGCGGAGAATCCGCAAGCGCGTGGCATCCATACGGTGACGAATATCCATGTAGCAAAACTACATGGATAGTGCATCTATATTCGCTTGTTCTGATGCTTCGTACGGCTCACGATTAACGTCATGACTCCCCGCGACCGTCTCCTCGGCCTGACCGTGATCGTCTTGTGGGGTCTGAACTTCCTGGCCATTCGCGTCGGCCTGGATCATTTCCCGCCGTTCTTCTTCGCTGCACTCCGGTTTCTGATCATCGCGATTCCGGTGGTCATCTTCGTGCCGCGTCCGCAGGTACCGCTCCGTTGGTTGCTGCTCTACGGATTCGGTTTCGGATTCGGCCAGTTCGTCTTCCTCTTCTGGGCGATGCATTCGGGGATGCCGACGGGTCTCGCATCACTGGTCCTGCAGTCGTCCGCGCCGTTCACCGTCCTACTCGGCGCGTTCCTGCTCCGCGAGAAGCTCAGCGTCTGGCAGGTCTCCGGGATCGCCGTCGCCGTAGTCGGTATGTCGTTGATCGGCTGGGACCGTTCACACCACGCGGCACTGCTGCCCGTGATCCTCACGCTCCTCGGCGGCCTGTCCTGGGCGTTCGGCAATCTCGGCAGCCGCTTGGCCGCGGCGAACACCGTCGGCGAGCCCGCACCGATGCGCTTGATGCTGTGGATGTGCGTCATCCCGCCGTTGCCGATGCTCGCCCTGTCCGCGGTGGTCGAAGGCCCCACCGTCGGATGGCACGCGCTCGGTACCGCGTTCAGTGCCGACGCCTGGCAGTCACTGGTCGGGCTGGCCTACATCATTCTGCTCGGCACCATCGCCGGATCCGGGCTCTGGACGATGCTCATGGGCCGCTATCCCGCCGGCATGGTGGCGCCGCTCTCCTTGCTGGTACCGGTAGTGGGAATCGGCGCGTCCTGGCTGTTCCTGCACGAGGATCCGAGCCCGTTGTCACTGGTCGGAGCAGTCATCGTGATTGCCGGTGCGAGCGCCGCACAGATGAGGCGCAAGCCCGCGAACACTGTTTTCTCGGACACACCTGCAGCCTCACCACCGGCGCGACTCGGCGTCTGACGACGCCCTGTGCCAAACTCGGGCCGTGGGAACTGGACTATCGATCACAGCGCGCGGAAAGCTCGCCATGCGAGCTGCCGCAGCAGCATCTTGGGCATCGCAGAAGGCCGGGCGCGGCAAGGGCTCGATGATCGGCGGGTTGATCGCCCTCAAGATCGACCCGACGCTGATGACTCAGCTCGGACGCGGCAAGCGCACCGTCGTGGTCACGGGCACCAACGGCAAGTCGACGACCACACGTATGACCGCCGCAGCACTCGCGACACTCGGTGACGTCGCCACGCAGGCCGACGGCGCCAACATGGATGCCGGGATCGTGGCCGCTCTGGCCGCGCGTACGGACGCAACGCTGGCAGCACTCGAGGTCGACGAACTGCACGTCCCCCACGTAGCCGACGCCGTGAATCCGGAAGTGATCGTGCTGCTCAATCTCAGCCGCGATCAGCTCGACCGGGTCGGCGAGATCAACATGATCGAGCGGAAGCTCCGCGCGTGCGTCAATGCGCATCCGAACGCGGTGATCGTCGCCAACTGCGATGACGTACTGGTCACCTCCGTGGCATACGACGCCACCAACGTCGTGTGGGTTGCTGCCGGCGGCGGCTGGGCCGGCGATTCCGTCAGCTGCCCGCGCACCGGTGAACCCATCGTGTGGGAGGGAAAGCACTGGCGCAGTACCGGTTCCGACTTCGCGCGGCCCGAGCCGACCTGGTGGCTCGACGACGACAATCTCTACGGCCCCGACGGCCTGAAGATTCCGATGACGTTGACTCTCCCCGGAAAAGCCAACCGCGGTAACGCCGCTCAGGCCGTAGCTGCTGCGGCTGCTTTGGGCGCAGATCCGGTCGGGGCAGTTGCCGCCGCGTCGACGGTCCAGGAAGTCGCCGGCCGCTACAGCACCGTCGAGGTCGGACCGCACTCCGTCCACATGCTGCTCGCGAAGAATCCCGCCGGTTGGCAGGAAGCGCTGTCGATGATCGATCCCACGGTGGACGGACTGGTGATCGCGGTGAACGGTCAGGTGCCGGACGGCGAGGACCTCTCCTGGCTGTGGGACGTGAAGTTCGAGCACTTCGAAGGCGTCAAGGTAGTGGCCGCCGGCGAACGCGGAACCGATCTCGCCGTTCGCCTCACGTACGCAGGCGTCGAGCACACCCTCGATCCGGATCCGTTGCGCGCCATCGCTTCCTGCCCTCCCGGACGCGTGGAGGTACTGGCGAACTACACAGCCTTCCGTGACCTCAACACCGCCATCGCGAAGGAGTCTCGCAATGTCTGACTCGACAATTCGCATCGGACTGGTTCTCCCCGACGTCATGGGCACCTACGGCGACGGCGGCAATGCCCTGATCCTGCGTCAGCGTCTGCGGATGCGCGGCTACGACGCCGAGATCGTGGACATCACCTTGAGCGATCCGGTCCCCGATTCGCTCGACGTGTACACATTGGGTGGCGCCGAGGATTCCGCTCAGCGACTCGCAACGCGCCATCTCGCGAAATACCCTGGCCTGCAACGCGCCGCCGAGCGTGGCGCACCGGTTCTGGCGATCTGCGCTGCAATTCAGGTGCTCGGCAACTGGTACGAAACCTCCAGCGGCGAACGCGTCGACGGTGTCTCGATGCTCGACGTCACGACCTCTCCGCAGGAGAAGCGTTCCATCGGCGAGGTCATCACGAAGCCCTTGATCGACGGGCTCACAGCACCTCTCTCAGGTTTCGAGAATCACCGCGGCGGAACAACTCTGGGTAGCTCAGCCTCTGGATTCGCACGTGTCACCCATGGTGTCGGAAACGGCGTCGGTGACGGATTCGAGGGCGTCGTACAGGGTTCGGTGATCGGGACGTACATGCACGGACCCGCCTTGGCCCGGAATCCGGAACTCGCGGACCTCCTGCTCATGCGGGCCTTGGGCGTCAACGAACTCGAACCCCTGCATCTGCCCGAGGTCGACAAGCTCCGCAAGGAGCGGCTCGCGATTCGCTGACCCGGTTCAGACGGTTTCGGATTTCCCCTCGGTCAGAACCAGTTCCACGGCCAACAGCGCGGCGCAGGCCAGTCCCGCGACCAGTTCGGGCACCGCGGTGTAGGTACCACCGAGCACGACGACGATCGCGACCGAGAATGGCATGAGGGTGCGTACCGAGGAGTCATGTAGTCGAATGTGGATGAACCACAGGGCGGCAAGGATGACCGCGACCGGAACGGTGACGGCAGCACCCGTCACCAACGCGCTACCGTCACCGTGATGAGTCCAGAAGTCGACGCGCGAGGCCAACCCCGCACCGATGGCGGCAGCGGCGGCGAAGATGAAGTAGTGACCGAACCCCCAGACGAAGGGTGAGACGTTGTCACCGCCGATCACTTCGCCTGCATTGCGTTGGAAGTAGAGCCACCACAGGCTGAAGACAATCAGAATGCCGCCGATCACGACGTAGGTGACCTGCGCTGCCGGATGCTCACCGTCGACCGCGTCCTGAATCGCGATGGTGGTCGAGAGGATCGTCTCGCCCAGAACGATGATGAAGAACAACGAGTACCGCTCCGCGATGTGATGCGGGTGCCACGGCGTCATGCCCGGCTTCTCCGACCAGATCGGTACCGCGAATTCGCACAGAACCAACACCAGGAACGTCGGGACGTAGATGGCGGATGGAACGAAGTAGAAACCGATCCAACCGATCTGGACCAACACGATTCCGAGAGCGTATCGACGAGCCGTGAGCGCATGTTCGGGGTCGTTCCGCGACACCCTGAGCCATTGGATGACCAGGGCTATTCGCATGATGACGTAGCCGACGATGATGAGCAGGGCGTCGTCGTTGAAGAAGCGGACGATGCCGGCTGCAAGGACCAGCGATCCGAGGATCTGGAAGATGGTCAGCAGCCGGGCGATTCCGTCGTCGTTGTCGTACGCCGAGGTGAACCACGTGAAGTTCAGCCACGTCCACCAGATCGCGAAGAATGCCATCGCGAAGTGCCCGACGCCCGAAGCCGCGTGCCCTTCGCTGATCGCGTGGTGCAGACCGGTGGCCGCTTGAGCGACCGCCACGACGAAGCAGAGGTCGGTGAGCAGCTCGAGCGGCGTCGCCACCCGATGCGGCTCGTGCGGATCCCGCGGAACCAACGGCCGGATGAACGAACTGGTGCGATTCACGAAGGGCAGAGTAGCGCGATGATTGCCGACGCGCTGCCCGTGACTGCAACCTGTCGTCTCAGATATTCACGCCGACGCCCCGATCTGGGCTCGGATTTCCAACTGATCGGCGAGTTCGGCGCCTATCGCCCCCGCGCTCCCCAAGGTGAAGGCGATCTGCCGTCCCCACAGGAAATAGCGGTGAATCGGATAGTCGACATCCGCTCCGATTCCGCCGTGCAGGTGCTGGGTCGCGTGCACCACGCGCAGGCCGCCGCGCGACGCCCACCATTTGGCGACCAGCGCAGCTGCTTCCGCTTCACTCTCGACTCCGCTGTCCATCAGCCAGGCAGCGCGGTGCGTGGTCAACCTTGTGCTCTCGGTGTCGAGGTATGCGTCGGCGGCCCGGACGGCAACTGCCTGGTTGGTCGAGAGTGGACGACCGAATTGCACTCGCTCGGAGGTGTATTTCGCCGTCATCGCCAGCGCTTCCTCGCAGACGCCGGTAGCCAGGGCCGCAAGAGCCACCCGTGCACGCCGCAACGTCCAGTCTCGAACCACCGCGCCGTCTGCGGGAAGTGCGTCAGCTGCAGTAACCGCAACCCCGTCGAACTGCACAGCACTGTTGCTCTCGCGGTTCGTCACCGCAAGCGGTGCACGCACCAGCGCGTCCCGGTCCGTGGGCACGATCATGACGCTGACACTGCCGTCCGGCATCGTCACCGGAACGACCAGCGCGGCCGCGAACTCCGCGGCAGGCACGGAGTCGACGTGGCCTGACAGAACCCAACCGTCAGGCGCCGGTTCGGCGCGAACCGCCGTCTCGGCGTTGTAGCCGGTGTCGAATGCGCCGGTGACGATCACCGAGCCGTCGAGCAGTCCCGGAAGCCACGACGCTTTCTGCTCCGTGCTGCCGAACTCGGAAATCGGCAGCGCCGCCGTGGAAATCACCGACCAGAGCGGCACCTGGGCGACCCGGCGGCCCTGTTGTTCGAGCACCGCAGCCAGGCCGAGCATTCCGAGTCCCGCTCCCCCGACATCTTCCGGCAGAGCGATTCCCAGAACGCCGGAGTCGGCGAGGAGCTTCCACAGTTCGGCGTCGAAACCGCTGGTGCTCTCCACTTCCCGCAGTCGGTCCACTCCGGACTTCGCCGAGAAGATCGATTCACTCAGATCCCGCACGGCGGACAAGTTGTCGTCGAATTCGAATTCCATGTCAGCTCTTTTCGTTCTGTGCAGCGGGCCGGCGACGCGCAGCAAGCGCCATGCCCAGGCATTTTGCGGCGACAATTTCACGCATCACTTCGTTGGTACCACCGCCGAAGGTGTTGTTCTGGGCGCGCCGACCCAGGTTCTCGACCCGCCCTTCCAGTACCGCTCCGGGTGTATCGGGGCGCAGTAAGCCCTTGGCGCCCAGCACTTCCTGCAGCATGCCGTACGCACTGACGACGGCTTCGGTACCGAAGATCTTGGCCGCGGCCGAATCCCCGCCCCCCAAGGTGTTGGCGGCGACGTCCGCCACCAGTCGCAGGTTCATCAGGTCGGCGGCGCTGAGCAGCGCGTAGACTTCCGCCAATTTCTCACGTACCCAGCCGATGTCGTAGACGTGGCCGTCACCGGCGGGTTCTGTCTTTGCCCACTCGACCACCTCGGCGAAGAGCTCGTTGGCGATGCCACCGCGTGCTGCCAGGGCAACACGTTCGTGGTTGAGCTGGTTGGTGATGAGCTTCCACCCCTGATTGAGCTCACCGACGACATTGCTGATCGGCACCCGAACATCTTCGTAATAGGTTGCCGAAGTGCTGATTCCGCCCACGGTGTGAATTTCGGTGACCGAGAACCCAGGCGAATTGGTCGGTACCAAGACCACGGAAATGCCCTGATGCGTCGGCGCGTCAGGATCGGTGCGAACGGCAAGCCAGACCCAGTCGGCAAACACACCCGCACTGGTGAAGATCTTGTTGCCGTTGATGACAAGCTCGTCGCCCTCGATGCGGGCGCGTGTTTCGAGTGCCGCGAGATCGGTGCCCGCATTGGGTTCGGTGTAGCCGATGGCAAAGATCAATTCACCCGCCAGGATCGGACGCAGGAAGAAGTCCTTCTGAGCTTGCGTCCCGTGCTTGATCAGAGCGGGTCCGACGGTGTTCAGCGTGACCAGTGACAGCGGCGCATTCGCGCGAATCACTTCGTCGTAGAACACATACAGAGCTTCGGGGTTCTCACCCCGACCGCCGAATTCCTCCGGCCACCCCAAGCCCAGCCAACCGTCTTTACCCATCCGGCGCAGGATGCGATCGAAGACGGGGCCGCCTTCGGTCTGATCCACGAGAGCACGGCGGTCTTCGTCGTTGATGATCTCTGCGAAGTATGCGCGCAATTCCTTGCGCAGAGTCTTCGACTCCTCCGACAAATCCAAGTACATGGTGAAGCTCCTAAGATCTACGAACGCGGCAGGCCGAGTACGCGCTGCGCGATGACGTTGAGTTGGATTTCGACGGTTCCGCCGCCGAACAGAATCGAGGGAAGTCCGATGTGGTCTATCGCGTAATTCGCCGACGGGTCGACAACTGCGGCGCGCGGTCCGAGCAGTCGCAACAGGTCCCGCGAGCCCTCGCGCTGCGCCAGGGCGTTGTACACCTTCGACACGCTGATCTCGGCGCCCGGTTCCTGACCCGCCAGTCGCGCCGACACTCCGCGCAGATTCATCGCGGACAGTGCCAACTCACGAGAGATACTGCGGCCGAGGCCTTCCACTGCATCTTCGCGGGGGCAGTCGTGGCTCGCGTCGGCAATCACCTGACGGAACAATCGACTCGAACCGTGGTGCAGCGTGCTGCCCATGCTCAAGCGTTCGTTGGACAGCGTTGTCGCAGCAAGTTTCCACCCTTGCCCAGGTTCGGCCACCAGGCAGTCGTCCGGGACGAAGACGTCGTCGAGGAATACCTCGTTGAATTCCGACTTGCCGGTGGCTTGCTTCAGCGGACGTACGTCGACGCCCTTCGAGGTCATGTCGACCAGGAAGTACGACAGCCCACGATGCTTCGGAGCGTCCGCGTCGGAACGCGCCAGGCATACTCCCCAATCTGCCTCGTGCGCACCCGAGTTCCACACTTTCTGACCTGACAGGACCCAGCCACCGTCGACCTTGCGCGCTTTCGTGCTCAGACCGGCCAGGTCTGATCCCGCGCCCGGCTCACTGAACAGCTGGCACCAGATGATGTCGGCGCGCAGCGAAGGCTCGACGAACCTGTCCTGCTGCTCGGCGTTGCCGTGTTCGAGAATCGTGGGCAGCACCCATTCCCCGATCACCGTGGACTGTTGAGCCCAACCTCGCATCGCGAATTCATGTGCGATGACGGCCTGTTCCCTCGGTCCCGCTCCAAGCCCGTACGGCGCCCGATAGTGCGGGGCAACCAGTTTGGCGTCGGCAAATCGGGCGCGTCGAGCGCTCCCCTTGGCCGGCGCCCAACTCGCGCTGGTGGTTCCGTCGTCGGGCAGCAGCGCAACCTCGTCCAGAACCCTCCGAACCTGCTCTCGTAACTCCGGCAGCATTTCCGGGTCGACAAAGGAGAAATCCCGTTCCGAATCGGCGGACCGGTCTCCCAATGTGTGTGCCCACTTCACCTCGGAACCCGCCACTGCCGCGATACTGATCGCCCGGCGCCAGTACAGATGCGCGTCATGCTCCCAAGTGAATCCGATTCCGCCGAGCAAAGTTACACATTCGAGGGCGTTCTCGATGCCGACGGGCAAAGCGGCCAACGCAGCTTGAGCCGAGACAAGTTTCTGCTGATCCTCGTCGTGCTCTTCGGATCGAGCGGCGTCCCACGCTGCGGCACAGGCAATCTCGGAGTGAACCAACATCATGGCCGCCTTGTGCTGAACTGCCTGGAAGCTTCCGACCGGACGGCCGAACTGCTGCCGGGACTTCACATAGTCGACTGCGGTCCGTAGCGCCCACCCGGCGATACCGCTCGCCTCCGCAGCCAACACCGTGTTGACGATCAGTTCGGTTCGGTGCGCCTGGAGGCCGTCGACGATCAGCCCAGCCTCGACCTGGTGATCGGTCAACGTCAGTGTTCCGATCGACCGTGTCAGATCCACCCCGTCTTCGATCACCACCGCAGCGGAAGTCGACGGTTCGAGCCGGAACCACAACTCGCCGTCTTCGCTGTTCGCCCGCACGAGAACGACATCAGCTCCGGGCAGACCTAGAGCTGGGTCGGCAGAACCGCTCACTGTCCACCCAGCGTCGCTTCGAGCCGCGCGCAATCCCGCGCCTGTACAGACTGCTCCGGTTGCACCGGTGGCCAATTCGGTCAGCATTGTTTCCGCAGCCGGGCCCGCAGCTGTTGCGAGAATGCCGCTCGCGATGACCGTCGGAACGTACGGTCCCGGATAGAGCGCATCACCCAATTGCTCGACTACCACTGCAAGTTCGGCAAGACCCGCCCCGTCACCGCCGTACTGCTCCGGCAGGTGCACTGCGTGCAGGCCCTGACGGACCAACCCATCCCACGAGTCCGGTCGATCACCGGCGGTGTACCGCTTGACGTTGCTCCGCGTATCGGCGATTCCGCCGAAGCGGTTCGCGAATGCGGCTACCGCTTCCGCCAGGTCACGGTGATCTTCGAGCAGGGGTAGTGCCATGGCAGGTTCCTCAATCTTCGGTTCTTGTCAGATGCGTTCGAGAATCAGGCAGGTGGTTGCGGCGGACGCGCAGATCGCGATCAGTGCGATGGACTTGTTCCGGCGTTCCAGTTCGTCGATGACATTGGCCAACAGTCTGATTCCGGTTGCACCGGCCGGGTGGCCCAGTGCGATTGCACCACCGTTGACGTTCAGCAATTCGGGATCGACGCCGTGAACCTGCGCGAACGACATCGGTACCGAAGCAAATGCCTCGTTGACCTCGAACAGATCGATGTCGTCGATCGTCAGACCGGCGCGTCCGAGCACGATGTTTGCCGCGTCGACGGGACCGTCGAGCATGAACTCGGTGTCCCCGCCGATAACGCACTGCGCCAGTATCTTTGCCCGTGGCCGCACGCCGAGGGCCTTGGCTCGATCCTCTGACATCAGCAGAGCTGCACTCGCACCGTCCGAGACCTGCGAAGACGTTCCAGCGGTGTGCAATCCGCCCTCTTGAACGGTGCGCAGCTTCGCGAGCCCTTCGAGACTCGATTCGCGCAAACCCTGATCCCGATGAACCGGAACGTCAGAGCCCGGAGCGACCACATCGATGATGTGCGAGTCGAATCGGCCTGCCTCCCACGCCGCCGCCGCCCGCTGCTGCGAGCGTAGCCCGAAGGCGTCGAGATCCTCGCGGCTGAAACCGCGCTTGACAACAATCCGATCGGCCGCGGTGTACTGGTCGACGGTATCGAGTGACCACGACTCCGGACGTGGTGTTCCCAGGCCGGTACCCACCTTGTACGTCAACGGAGCTCGGGACATCAACTCGACACCGCACGCCACACCCACGTCGACTGCACCGATGGCAATCTGCCCGGCGATCAACTGCACCGACTGCTGTGCAGTTCCGCACTGCGCGTCGATCGTGGTGCAGCCCGCTTTCAACGGAAGGCCCGCATGCATCCAGGACGTACGCACGATGTTTCCGAACTGCTCACCGAGAGGCGTCACACAGCCGCCGATGACCTGGTCGACCGCGTCAGGATCCACGCCCACCCGATCCAGCACGCCTCTCTGCGCATAACCCAACAGTTCCGCCGCGTGGACTCCGGACAGCCAACCCTCACGCTTGCCGAACGGCGTTCGTGCTGCGTCCACGATGACGGGCTTCATGCCAACTCCTCGGTTCGTAGTGCCGTTCCGTCCAGACCGCGTACGGTCAGGGACCACTCGTCGATCAGGTCCAAGCTGACGCTCGAGCGCGCGGTGAACTCGGTGTCGCAATCACACAGCGCTGTGACCGCTTCCACCATTTCTTCCATAGATTCGACCTGATCCGGCCGGATAGTCTCACCGACCAGGACTTTGGCGCCCTCACTGAGCACCGCTGCCCGCGGTTGAACCGTGTTGACGCGAACCCCCTGGCCGTAGAGTTCCACGCCCATGCCGTTGCTCATCCTGTTGAGCGCTGCTTTGGAGGCGCCGTACACGGTCATGGCAGTTCCCGGTTCGACCCACGTGAACGGCGGGCCCTGCCACGGTTTGACGGTGCCACTGGACACGTTCACGATCCAGCCGTATCCGTTTGCCACCATCCCCGGCACCACGGCTTGCATCAGATCGAGCGGTGCATGGACATTTGCCTCGAACATCAAACGTCGTCGCCGCAGTGGGTAATCCGACAGCGGCTGATAGATCGCCGCTGCCGCGTTGTTCACCAGGATGTCGATCGTCCCGCCAAGCTTCTCGATCGCCAGCGGCACAACGGTGTCGCGCTGCTGCTCGTCCGTCAGATCTGCGACAACTATCTCGACTTTGGTTCCGTACTTGGCAATTCGAGCCGCAGTCTCTTCGAGACTGCCCGGCAGGGTTGCATGCGTGCCGAGCGTCCGAGCCACGAGGGCGACGTCGGCACCCTCGGCTGCCAGTCGCTCTGCGACGCCCGCACCGATTCCGCGACTGGAACCGGTGACAAGCGCTCGGCGGCCGTCAAAGCGCCTCGTCATGCTATTTGAACTTCGAGGCGAAGCGATTGATGCTCTCCGCAATCCGTGCAACTTCGTCTTCACGCAGGCCGTGACTCATGCCGAGTGTCATTCCTCGGGCAAATACCGCGTCGGCTTCCGGCAATCCTTCGGCCGGCTGACGGAACTCGATGTTGTTCATCATCGGGTGACGAGTGACGTTGCCGCTCCACACAGTTCGTGTGTCGATACCGTCGGCCTCGATGGCTTCCTGCAGGTCGCTGCGCGTGAAGGGGGCGTTCTCGTTGATCATCACCGGGTAACACAGCCACGCCGTATCGAGACCGTCGAGTTCTACCGGCGTCGTGAAGAATTCAGGATGGGCGCCGTATGCCGCCGTGAAGGCCGCAAACGTTGCCTTACGCGTCTTGTAGTTCTCTTCCAGCTTGTCGAGCTGCACGACACCGTAGGCTGCGCCGAGTTCGGAGGGCTCGAAGTTCCATGACATGAGCTCGAAGATGAAGTCGTTGTCGTAGTCGACGCCGTCGAGTTCTTCACGGAAGACTCGGCCGGACTTGGTACTACCGAACAGATTCGGCTCACTGCGACGGCCCCAGCGGCGAAGCAGGAGCGCCTTGTCGCGGCTGGCTTCGTCGTCGACGCACACCATTCCGCCGGTTCCCGCGCACGTGATGATGTGTGCCATCGAGAAACTGGTGACGACGATGTCCGCCCGGGAGCCGGTGGGAGTGCCGCGGAGCGTGGCGCCGATCGCGTCACACGAATCCTCGATCACCTTGAGTCCATGGCGATCAGCGATATTACGAATGACGTCCCAGTCCGGGCAGTTGCCGGCGAGGTTCGGCATCAGGATGGCACCGGTCTTTTCGGTGACCATTGCCTCGATCTTGGTGACGTCGACGTTGAACGTGTTGGGTTCCACGTCCACGAACACCGGCACCAGACCGGCACGCACGATCGGTGCGATGTCGGTGGAGAACGTCAACGGCGACGTGATGATCTCGCTTCCCGCAGGCAGTCCGAGCAGCTCGACTGCCAAGTACAAACCCGAGGATCCCGAGTTGCACATGACGCCGAACTTCTTGCCTGCCAAGGCCGCGATGCGTTCTTCCATCTCGAAGACGTTCTTGCCGATGCGCAATCCTTGATGCCCGCTGCGCAAAACGTCGACAACCGCCTGTATTTCTTCCTCGCCGTGTGTAGCCCTGGCGTAGGTGATCCGCTCACTCATCTTGTTCCTGCTTTCTCGAATAGGCGGCAGATTCAGCGATCTGCCGAGAGGACGAGCGCACTGTGCGGGACGGGAGAGCCGCCGGTCACGAGCACGTTGTCCAAAGTTTTGGTGGGTTGGTTGGTGGAGGTACCGCGGATCAGGCGAACACCTTCGGCAATACCGTTGACGCCGTGGATGTATCCCTCACCGAGTTGACCGCCGTGGGTGTTGATCGGCAGGCGACCGTCCAGCTCGAGATTGCCGTCGGCGATGAAGTCTTTTGCCTCGCCTCGACCGCAGAATCCGTACGCCTCGAGTTGAAGCAGAACCATCGGGGTGAAGGCGTCGTAGAGAATTGCGGCATCGATGTCGTCCGGGCCGATACCGGCCTGGTCCCACAGTTGGCGCGCCACGAGTTCGACTTCCGGCATGCTGTCGATGTCTTCGCGGTAGTAGCTGCTCATCGAAATCTGTTGTGGACCTACACCTTGCGCAGCACCGCTGATGATCGCTGGTTTGTGCGGCAGGTCGCGGGCGCGCTCCGCGCTGACGATGACCAGCGCCTGTCCACCGTCACTTTCCTGACAGCAGTCGAGCAGGCGGATGGGGTCGGCGATCATGCGCGAGTTCTGATGATCCTCGATGGCGATCGGGCGTTCGTAGAACCAGGCCTTCGGGTTGTTCGCGGCATGCTTGCGTGAGAGAACCGAGATCTGACCGAAGTCGGCGCTGGTTGCCCCGTACTTGTGCATGTAGAGCTTGGCGAGGAAGGCTTCCTGCTGCGCCGGCGTCAGAAGCCCGTACGGGTTGATCCAGTTCCGATACTCCTGGTCCGTCGACGCGTTGTACGCAAAGGGTGGCGGCCCGGCGCCGAATCGGTGACCTGATCTTTCGTTGAAGGCACGGTAGACGACCACAACGTCGGCGACACCACTGGCGACGGCAAGCGCGGCTTGTTGAACCGGTGCGCAGGCGCCGCCGCCGCCGTGTGGAATACGACTGAAGAACGTCAGTTCCGGGATCCCGAGAGCGCGTGCGACCGCAATCTCGGGATTGTTCTCCATCGTGAACAGCGCAAATCCGTTCACCTCTTCTGCCTCGATGTGAGCGTCGTCGAGCGCGGCGATCACGGATTCGCACGCCAACTGCCATTCACTGCGGCCGGAGTTCTTGGAGAACTCGGTGGCGCCGATCCCGGCGATGGCGGCTTGCCTCGAAAATCCTCGTGTCATGCGATTACCTTTCCGCCGGTTCGAGAGTCACGTCGGCTGTCACGTGCGTTCCGCGAGCGTTCTTGCCGAGAACCGTCACGGTGAGCGCCCGGCCGTCGGAGTCGATCACCTTGCCGGTCAATGTCATGGTGTCTCCGGGAAAGTTCGGAACACCAAGCCGTAGTGATGTTTTGACGATTCGCGATCCCGGGCCTGACCAGTCGGTGATGTAGCGGTCGATGAGCCCGTTGGTGGTGTTGATGCTCATGAAGATGTCGGGAGTTCCGCGATCCTGCGCCTTGCCCGGATCGTGATGCACGTCCTCGAAATCCTGAGAAGCGATCGCCGTGGCGACGATGAGCGTTCGGTCCAACGGCAGTTCGAGGCTGGGAAGGGTCGAACCTACCTCGTAATCAAAAAGATTCGTCACTGCGCCGATCCCCGTCGCCTCAGTTGCGGCAGCATCTCGCCGTGAGCGTGCTCGGAGAACGCCACTTCGAGTTCCATACCGAATTCGAGTTCCTCGTGATCGATGCCCGCGATGTCGGCAACCAGACGCGTGCCTTCTTCGAGATCGACGAGTCCGACGGCGAGCGGGTACTCGAAGGCAGGATCCTTCGGGTGATGAATGACCGTGAAGCTGTGCAACGTGCATCGCCGCGTGGATTCGACTGTGTCCCAACTGAACGAGCGGCATTCCGGGCAGGCGGGCGCTGGCGGGTGGCGCAGTGTCTTGCAATCCGCACACCGTTGGATTTCGAGGCGACCCTCTTTGGCCGCAGAGAAGAAGAAATCGTTGTCGTCGGTGACGGTGAGTCTCGGCACCGCGGTGTGGCGGGAGCCAGTCTCGCTCATGCGATTACCTCCTGGGCTTCGGGCTTGGTATCTGTCTGGGCATCTGGTTTGAATCTGAGCAGTCGAAAGCGCTCTTCGACCAGCGTCTTTCCGTCCTGGTCCACGTACTTCTTGAACAGAGTGATGAAGCACCCGTGACCGAGAGCCGTCTGTTTGAACGGTGAGATCGCTTCGATGGTGAAATATGCGGTGACGTGGTCTCCGGGACTCAACTCCGCGAAATACTCCTGCTCGACGTTGGTCGCGACTACGGACGTGTAGCCGGCCTCGTCCAACAGCCCGAGTAGTCGTGAATAGGCGAAATCCTCGGAGGCTCCGTCGGCGCGAAGTTGTTGGACCTGCCGATAGCGGCGGTAGCCCGCCATCACCCAGGTCGAGATCATCGCGGGTGGGCAGACGACGTCTCGACGACCGGTGCTGCGAGCAGCTTCGGCGTCGACGTAGATCGAGTTGCGGTCGTCGTGTGCCTCGACCCAGTTGCGGATCATCGCCTCGTTGACGGCGTAGCGGGCGACGCGGGGTGGTTCGGCCTCTGCGCCGATGAAATTCGGAAACTGCGTCTGCAGGCTCTGCACTGAAATCCTCCGTGAACGAAAGTTGAGCAATCGCTTGATTTTGAAGCTAGCATAGGAATCCGGAAGTGGAAACACGCGATCTCACCGACGAATTGGTTCGAGCCGGAGCCATCAGGCAGGATTGCGCTACGTTCGACGCCGGCAGCCCGGCACCCGCGAAACCCTGCCCTGAGCAGGACCGACAACCAGTGGAGATTTCAGTGGCATCACCAGATCGTCGGGAGAAGATCCTGGAGAGCTCAGCCGAGCTGTTCGCCAGGAAGGGTGTCGCCACCACGACCGTTCGCGAGATCGGCGACGCTGCTGGAGTGTTCTCGGGCAGCCTTTACCACTACTTCAAGTCGAAGAATGCGATAGTCGCCGAGCTCATGCGCGGCTTCATCACCGACATTCAACTCCGCTTCGATCAGGTGGAGAAGACGGCGAACGACCCCGAGGACGTCCTACGCGGCCTGATCCGCGAGACCCTGGTCGTCATCGAACTGCACCCGCACCCGACGGCGATCTACCAGAACGATCGGGCGTATCTACGCGACAACGACCTCCTGCAATCCGTCGACGGTCCTTCCCGCCAAGTCCGCGAGCACTGGATGAAAGCGATCGCCGAAGGCGTCGATCAGGGAATCTTCCGCAGAGACGTGGCCCCCGAGATTTTCTATCGATCGGTTCGCGACACCCTGTGGTCGACCACGCATTGGCCGGACCGCCAGAAGTACACCACCGAAGAGTTCGCGGATCTGATGATCACACTCTTCCTCTCGGGATTCAGGGTCGCCTGACGAGATCCGGCAGGTCCAGATGTTTCGGGGTTCGCCCCTGCGGCAACAGGATCGACACCGCGAATACGACCACCGCGCAGCCCGCGCACACCAGGTAGGCGACGGAGAATCCGGTCCACGACGTGGAATGTTCCGAACCGCTGATCACGAACGCGGCGAGGATCGTTGCCACCGTCGCGCTGCAGATCGTGCTTCCGGACGTCCGCAGAAGTGAGTTCACCCCGTTGGCTGCCGCCAGTCGCTGTCGAGGCACGGCAACCAGAATCAGCAGCGAGAGCGTGCTGTAGACGATGACGGTCCCGACTGCTGTGATACCCAGTGCTGCAACCACTCCCCACAGCGGCTTACCGGCAACGGCGTGAATCCCGTACCCGCCGGCGAGGAACACGGCACCGGTCAACATCGCGGTCCGTGAACCGAAGCGGTCGGTGATCCGCACCGCAACCGGTGAGAACAGCACCATCGCGATACTCGCCGGAATCTGGCAGAGCGCTGCTGCGATGATCGACAGGCCGTACCCGGCGCCCGGCCCCTTCATCCCCTGCAGCAGTTGCGTGGTGATCAGTGTGTTCCCGAAAAATGCGAACCCGACCAGCAGAGCCGCCAGATGCGGGATCAACACCGCACGTTTCACGAGAGCACGGACGTCGACCAGCGGATTGACGTTGCGCCGCTGTTGAATTACCCAGAGCGTGAACAGCACCGCCGACGCGGCCAGCATGGAGATCACCGCTCCGCTGGTCCATCCCCAACTCGATCCCTGAGTGATCGGCACCAGTAGCGCGATCATCGCGGCGCTCAGACCGACAGCCCCGACGCCGTCGAATCTTCCCGACGGATTCGCCTCGGACTCTCGAATGAACAGCACCGCAGCAAGAGTCACGGACAGCCCGATGGCGGTGGTTACCCAGAACAGGACGTGCCAGTTCGAGTACTGCGCGATCATCGCAGAAAACGGTATGCCCAAAGCGGTTCCGACGCCGAGCGTCGAACTCATCATGGCCACTGCGCCGTTGACCTTGTTGCGTGGCAATTCGTCACGGAGCATGGAGATTCCGATGGGGATGACCGCCGACCCGGCCCCCTGCAACGCTCTCGCGAAGATGAGGACAGCGATGTCCGACGACAGCGCACACAACATCGAGCCGAGAGTCATCATCGAGAAGGCAACCAGAAGCATCTTCTTCTTGCCGAACATGTCGGCGAGCCGACCGAAGATGGGGGTAACCACCGCGCCGACCAGCAGCGTTACGGTCACCAGCCAGGACACGGCCGTGCGTCCAGCGCCGGTGAAGTGCGGCAACTCCGGCAGCAGTGGAACGATGACCGTCTGCAGAACAGCCTGGAACACGGCGGCGGCGACAACGATGGGGAAGAGAAAGCGGGAGCGCGACTGCGCGAGACTCGCGTCGGGGGTGGTGGCTGCAGGCGTGCCTGGCGGACGGTCGAGCGTCGTCACCCCACACCGCCTGTTCCCACTAGGTAAATATCCGTTCACCTACATTAGGTGAACGGATATTTACCAAGCAAGAATTGTGATGCCGCTCACCCGTCGAGCAGCTTTTGGACAAGTGGTGCGTACAGCGCAACCACTTCGTCCTGGGTGCCGGTGGCATGGCCGGCCATCATCCGTCGGCGCATGATCGCCACTCCGACCACCATCGACATCGCCAGTTCCGCGCGCAATCTCGCGTCGGGGCCGGACAGGCGAGCGGCGAGGGTGTCGATCATCTGCGTCGAATAGTTCTCGCGCAGCTTGCGGTTGCTCTCTTCACTGACGCCGCTCATGAACAACAAGCTCATGGACAGCGGCTTGTACGACTCCAACGGCTTGGTGAACAGCGAGACCATGCGCTCGCCGAGCGAGTCGTTCGGGGCGTCGAAGACCGTGACCGCTGCTGCCCGGAAGTCGACCAACTCGTCGTACAACTGCTCTTTGGAACCGAAGTACTTGATGATGAGAGGAGCGCTGACGCCTGCGTCTTCGGCGATGTCCTTGAGCGTGATTTCGCGGTACGGCCGAGTCGCGAATGCTTTCCCGGCCGACGCGATGATCTGCGCACGCGTCTGCTCGGACGTACGACGCACCTGCTGACCTTGCTCCGTGCCGCTCATCAAGCGTTCCGCGACAATTCACGACGGCCGGACAATGCCCGACCCAGCGTCAACTCGTCTGCGAATTCGAGATCGCCACCCATCGGAAGACCCGAAGCCAACCGAGACACCGTCAGCCCCGGAATGTCTCGCATCATGCGAACGAGATAGGTAGCTGTCGCCTCACCCTCCGTGTTGGGGTCGGTGGCGATGATGACCTCGGACACGTCGACGCCGTCCTCCTGATTTGCGATGCGAGCCAACAACTCCCGGATGCGCAACTGGTCCGGCCCGATCCCCGAGAGCGGATTGAGCGCACCGCCGAGCACGTGGTAACGACCCTTGAACTCACGGGTGCGCTCGACAGCCTGGACGTCCTTCGGTTCCTCCACGACGCAGATCACCGTGCGATCGCGACGCGCGTCGGCGCAGATGCGGCACTTCTCCTGATCGGACACAGTTCCGCACACCGTGCAGAACTGAACGCCGTCACGGATGCGCTGCAATGCATTTTTCAAACGGTCGATCTCGGGAGGCTCCACGGAGAGCAGGTGAAAAGCGATGCGTTGAGCGCTCTTCGGCCCGACTCCGGGAAGCTTCCCGAGTTCGTCGATCAGATCCTGAACCGGACCTTCGTACACGCGTTCTCGTTTCTAGAAGCCGGGGAGACCGGGAAGGCCTCCGCCGAGTCCGCCGGCCAACGGGCCGAGCTTCTCAGCAGCGACTTCCTGTGCTTTGCGCGAAGCGTCCTCGATCGCGCCGATCACCAGATCCTGCAGCGTCTCGACGTCTTCAGGGTCGACGACCTTGGGATCGATCTGCAGACCAACAACCTCGCCGGTGCCCTTGACCGTGGCGACAACCAGTCCGCCACCGGCCTGACCGGTCACTTCGGCCTGAGCCATTTCCTGCTGCGCCGCCATCAATTGCTGCTGCATCTGCTGAGCCTGAGCCAACAGAGCAGACATGTCGGGTGCTCCACCTGGTTGCACGAGCGGTCCTTTCTACAGAGTTATCCCCACCAGCGTAGTCGGTGCGCGCTACCGTGAGCGGGTGCGCCGGAACCAGTCAGACACCGTAAAACCGTCAGGTAGGTCAAACATGGCATCACGTGTGTTCCGCTCCACTGCCCTGATCGCCGTGGTCGGGGCTGGGCTTCTGAGCGCTGCGTGCACGATTCCGACCGAGACTGCCGAGGCCACGACTTCGGTCGAGGTGTCTCCGCTCAGCACTGTGGCCGCTGACGTCCCCGCTGCGCTCACCGGCAAGGTCGTCTTCCTTGATCCCGGGCACAGCGGGGCGAACGACGACAGCATCAACACCCAGGTCCCCACGGGCCGCGGCGGCACCAAGAACTGCCAGACCACCGGCACCAACACCGATGCCGGGTTCCCCGAGCACACCTTCAACTGGGAAGTCGCGAGCCTGGTCAAGAGCGAGCTCGAAGGCCAAGGCGCAACTGTCGTCCTGAGTCGACCCGATGACGTCAGCGTCGGATCATGCGTCGACGCACGTGCCGAAGCTGCCAATTCCTCCGGCGCCGACGTAGTGGTGAGCATTCACGCGGACGGCGCAGCGGCCGGGGCCGAGGGCTTCCACGTCTGCTACTCCGCGCCCCCGCTGAATACGGTGCAGGCCGGCCCGTCCGTCGCCTTTGCCGAAACCATGCGCGACTCACTCGTCACCGCCGGGCTCACCCCGTCGACCTACATCGGTGACGACGGGTTGGCGCCACGCGCCGATCTGACGGGTCTCAATCTGTCGCAGCGGCCGTCGATTCTGGTCGAACTCGGCAACATGCGAAATGCCGACGAGGCAGCGCGCATGACGAGTCCGGACGGTCAGCAGGAGTACGCAACCGCCGTCACCAGCGGAGTCACCGCCTTCCTGACAACCCCCTGACCTCGCTACTGTGGAGAAATCCCGATTGTCCACAGGAAACTCGGCACCGTCCCGCTAGCCAGCTCACCTGGATACGGTTCTGCCATGGGGCCGATACTTCAGGTAGATTTCGCTGCTCTGCAGCAACTTTCAGCTGATCTGTCTCGAATTGCGGATCAGATCTCGGGGATCGATTCCGCCGGCCCGATTTTCGAAGCCGCGGCGGCCCTGAACTCGTCCGCTGTCGCGGCTGTGTCGACTGGGAATGCCGGAGTCATCGCCGACGCGTACCGGTACCTGGCTACGCAATTGGGACTCATGGCGTCGGGAACCGCTGCCGCAGCACGTCTGTACGACGCTGCCGAGGGCGAAGTGGTGTCCGAACTGCGCGGAGCCTACTGATGCAGCCCACCGTCTCTCAGCTTCGAACGTGGTCACCGGAGAAATTGCGCACGAGCACTTCGGAACTGATCGACATCGACCGGCAGATCGAAGCTCTCGGCAATGACGCCGGACGCAGCATCGACGCCGTCCGCGAATTCTGGCAGGGACAAGCGTCGAGCGCGGCGGCAGTGCAGTGGTCTGGCATCTCGCTTTCCTCGTCGCGGCTGTCGATTGCGGTTCGCGTAGTTGCGGATCTGTATGGCGGGGCGGCCAATACGATCGGGGCGGCGCGAAAATCAGTTCTGGACCTGGTCGAGGAGGCGACTCTCGAACACGGATTGACGGTGTCAGACAGTGGAGCTGTATCGGCGCCTGAGACGAAGCAGCCGTGGAATCTGGCCGACGTCATGCAAGATTCCGAAAACGCCACGGCTGCAGAGATTTTTCAGCAGAGGATCTCCACTGCATTGACGGCACTCGACGATGAAGACAACCGGGCCGCGACTGCTCTGGGTGAGGCATTCCGGGAGATCGGATCACTCCTTGGCAATCAGACTGATCGCCTCAACCGCACTGTCGTCGACATCATCGATGGGAGGTCGACACTCCCCGGGACACCAACGGAGTTACACCGACTGTGGGAATCGCTCACTCCCAACGAGAAAGACGCGTTGGCGAGGTGGGATCCGTCCATCGGTAGCCGCGACGGCCTTCCCGCTCTAGACCGGGACTACTACAACCGGCGGTACCTCTCTGCGCTCGAGCAGTTGCCGGATCGAACGGTAGCTGCCGGATACACGGCCGTGCGCGGCGAACTTCGACCGGACACGTTCCTTCTCTCGGTCACGGATGGGCACGCCGTCGTGGCATTCGGTAATCCCGATGCCGCCGACAACGTCGCAACACTGGTTCCCGGAACCGGCTCCGGGCTGTCGGGCGTCGGTGGAGATCTGCAACGAACCAAGGCCATGTACGACTCGGCGGTGAGGGCGGCGCCAACGGAAGCCACATCAGTGATCCTGTGGTCCGGATACGACGCTCCCCCAGGCATTCCCGATGCAGCCTCGGATCAGTACGCCAACTCCGCGGCACCGAGGCTGGACAGCTTCCAGGACGGGTTACGAACCTCGCATGACGGTCAGCCGTCGCACAACGTGGTGATCGGTCATTCCTACGGCAGCACCGTCGTCGGTGCTGCGACTACCCGTGGCGCTTCTCTCGACGTCGACGAACTGGTTTTTGTCGCAAGCCCGGGCGTCGATGTCGAGCGTGTGAACGAACTGAGCCTGGACGGCGTCGACTCGGACGAGGTGGCGCGCCATGTTCATTCGACGACGGCCTTCTGGGATCCGGTCCAATTGATCCCCAAGATCCTCGGACTCCACGGGTTCGACCCGTCGGATCCGGAATTCGGCGCGCAGATATTCGCCGGATCACCCGGGCAGCCTGGGTTCGGAGTTCACAGCGACTACTGGGAAAGCGGAAACCCCGCACTCACCGAATTGGGGCGGATCATTACCGGCCCATGAAAGAAGGCGCCGTACCGGTGAAGGTACGACGCCATCTCGGTGATGCAGGATCAGTTAGACGAGTTCGCGCTTGAGGTTGTCCAGGACCTGGGCCTGGATGCGCTGCAGACCCTTCGGGGCGAACGTGCGCTCGAAGAAACCGCCGATACCGGTGGCACCCTGCCACTGGGTGAGCGTCGTCACCGTCGTTCCGGTGCCGTTAGGGGCAACGGTCCAGGTGGTGACGAGACTGGAGTTCGCGTCCTTCTCGGTGATGACGTTGCCGTCGACCGTAACGGTGGCCTTGACGTTGCGCGAGCGCTTTTCCGTCGCCTTCAGCGTCCACTGCGCGACGGTGCCGTCACCCTGGCCGCCTTCGACGACCTTGTAGTCGAGGTACTGCTCGGACAGGATCCGCGGGCGAACCGTCTCGTAGTCCGCGAGCGCCGCGAGCACCTTGTCGGGTGCTGCTGTGACGACTATCGAACTCATTGCATTGACCTGACCCATATGCCCTACGTCTCCTTGCTCGACCAACGCGGCTCGATACCGCGAATGACTACCCGAATCCGCACCTCGAACTGCGCAGATATTCCTTTCCATACTGCCTGCTGCGCCCGGGTATCTCGACCATCTACCCATTCCGTGTGAGCTGGTTCACCACTCGGAGCATTTACCGAGTTCGATTGCAACAACTCGATCAAATTCGGGCATTAATACCCCTCCGGATAGCTTGCACACGCAACTACCGATAGCGTCAGGGTGTGACTCTCTCGTTCAATGGGGTAGTTCAGAAGTTAGATCGAATCCGGACAAAGCAAGGCCCGGGTTCCGATGCTGCGCGTGAAATGGGGTTCGAGCAGCACAGAGAAGGCGTCGAACGCCTACTCGCGTCATACCGCGCCATTCCCGCCGATGCTTCTGTACGCCTGGCAAAGAAGACATCCAATCTGTTCCGCGCTCGCGCCAAGACGTCGGCCCCCGGCCTCGACGTCAGCGGTCTGGCAGGTGTCATCGCCGTCGATGCGCAGGCGCACACAGCCGACGTCGCCGGCATGTGCACCTACGAAGACCTCGTCGACGCGACACTGCCCTACGGTCTGGCGCCACTGGTCGTACCTCAACTCAAGACCATCACCCTGGGCGGTGCGGTGACGGGCCTGGGCATCGAGTCCACCTCGTTCCGCAACGGCCTGCCACACGAGTCGGTGCTCGAAATCGACGTACTGACCGGCAGCGGCGAGATCATCACCGCTACGCCGGACGGCGAACATGCCGAACTGTTCTTCGGTTTCCCCAATTCCTACGGCACACTTGGCTATTCGACGCGATTGAAGATCGCACTCGAACCCGTCAAGAAGTACGTCGCCCTGCGTCACGTGCGCTTCGATTCGTTGAAGAAGCTCGAAGAAACGATGGATCGCATCGTCACCGAGCGCGAGTACGACGGGATCGCCGTCGACTACCTCGACGGGGTGGTCTTCACCGATTCCGAGAGCTACCTCACACTCGGCGTACAAACCGACGAGGAAGGCCCGGTCAGCGATTACACCGACCAGGACATCTTCTACCGGTCGATCCAGCATCCGTCACTCACACAGCCCAAGACGGATCGCTTGACCATTCGGGACTACCTGTGGCGCTGGGACACCGACTGGTTCTGGTGCTCACGGGCTTTCGGTGCACAGAACCCGAAGATTCGACGCTTCTGGCCCAAGCAGTACCTGCGCAGCAGCTTCTACTGGAAGCTGATCGCCCTCGACCACAAGTACGACATCGGAGATCGCCTCGAAAAGCGCAAGGGCAAGCCCCCGCGCGAACGCGTCGTCCAGGACGTCGAGGTACCCATCGAACGAACCGCGGACTTCGTCTCTTGGTTCCTCGAGGAAATTCCGATCGAACCACTGTGGTTGTGCCCGTTGCGTCTTCGTGAGCCCAGCCCGGCCGCTGCCTCAGCTTCTCGGCCGTGGCCCCTCTACCCCCTCGAACCCAAGCGCACCTACGTCAACATCGGCTTCTGGTCTTCGGTGCCGATCGTTCCCGGCGAGCGCGAGGGGGCAGCAAATCGACTGATCGAAGAAAAGGTCAGCGATTTCGACGGACACAAATCGCTCTACTCCGACTCCTACTACTCGAAGGAAGACTTCGAGGAGCTGTACTACGGCGGCGACCGGTACATCGGACTCAAGGAACGCTACGACCCGAAATCCCGTTTATTGGATCTATTCTCTAAGGCGGTGCAACGTAAATGACCACGTTCAAAGACTCCAAAAGCCAGGACAAGCTCTCTATTGCCGAGATTCTCGAGACGCTTTCCGACGGCATGCTGCCGCTTCGATTCACCGCGTACGACGGCAGCACCGCCGGCCCCGAAGATGCCGACTACGGACTGCACCTCAAGTCGACTCGCGGAACCACTTATCTCGCAACGGCGCCCGGCGATCTCGGCATGGCCCGCGCGTACGTCTCCGGCGATCTCGAAGCCGAGGGTGTTCACCCCGGTGATCCGTACGAGATCCTGCGCATCATGGGTGACGAACTCCACCTCAAGCGCCCGTCGGCACTGACACTCGCAAGCATCACCCGCTCACTGGGCTGGGATCTGTTGCGGCCCATCGCCCCGCCGCCCCAGGAACACCTTCCTCGCTGGCGTCGCGTCGCAGAAGGACTGCGTCACTCCAAGACTCGTGACGCCGAAGTCATCCATCACCATTACGACGTCTCCAACACCTTCTACGAGTACGTCCTCGGCCCGTCCATGACGTACACCTGTGCCGCCTACGACAATGCGGAACAGACGCTCGAAGAAGCCCAGGAGAACAAGTACCGCCTGGTGTTCGAGAAGCTCGGACTCCAGAAGGGTGATCGACTTCTCGACATCGGTTGCGGCTGGGGCTCGATGGTTCGCTACGCGGCCCGACGCGGCGTCAAGGTGATCGGCGTGACTCTCTCACGCGAGCAAGCGGATTGGGCACAGAAGGCCATCGAGGACGAGGGCCTCGCCGATCTCGCCCAGGTCCGTTTCTCCGACTACCGCGACGTGGCCGAAACCGGATTCGACGCAGTGTCCTCCATCGGCCTGACCGAACACATCGGCGTCGGAAACTACCCGGCGTACTTCGAGTTCCTCAAGGGCAAGCTGCGTGAAGGTGGGCGTCTGCTCAACCACTGCATCACCCGTCCGGACAACCGAAGCAGTGCCAAGGCAGGCGGATTCATCGATCGGTACGTCTTCCCCGACGGGGAGCTCACCGGTTCGGGTCGCATCATCTCCGAGATCCAGAACGTCGGTCTCGAGGTGCGCCACGAGGAGAACCTGCGCGAGCACTACGCACTGACGCTCGCCGGATGGTGCCAGAACCTCGTCGACAACTGGGACGCCTGCGTCGCCGAGGTCGGCGAGGGAACCGCACGCGTCTGGGGCCTGTACATGGCCGGCTCACGACTCGGGTTCGAGCGCAATGTCGTTCAGCTGCACCAGGTTCTGGCCGTCAAGCTCGGCCCCAAGGGTGAGGCGCATGTGCCGCTTCGCCCGTGGTGGAAGGCCTAGGGAGCTCCGCTCCCTGTGAGTGGTTAAGGAGTCTCTGCACTCCTTAACCACTCACAGGCCCCGCAGGGGTTCTCCCCTCTTCTCCCCCAACCTCCCCGCCGCAAGACCGTCTCCACCTCGTGCGCAACCTGGCACGGGGTCTTCATCACCTCGTCGAATCCGTAGACCAACCGCGGACGACCTGCCAGCTCTGCCGCGTTGTCACGACGGCGATCACGGAATGCCACTTCGGCCATGGAATGCGCCCACCGACCGTCGAGACGCACGATCAACGGCACACCCACTTCGCTGTAATCACAATCCTCGTACAGCGTGCGACCGTCGACGCGAACCGGTGATTGGCGTCTGGCCGCGGGCAACCCGTGTGCTTGCTCCACATCCACCGCATAGTGATATTCGAGAGTCGATTGCACCCCGTCGGCCAAAAGCTTCACCGCACTTTCGAGGGCTTCCGGTATCTACGGGGTGAGCGCTCCTCCATGCGTCGGCGGACGTCCGTCAAGCGGATGCGGCCGTTGGTGACTGTGGTGATGAGGCTGACATAGGCCTCACGCGGAGTCGGTTCTGCGACGGCCAGATCGAGTGCTGTATCAGCCTTGCCGGTGCGCGGCATCTGCGCGTCGACGCCAATGTGACGATGAGCCCTCGAACGGTGGACCACAACGCCGGGATGGAGGCCAGTGCCGATCAGGGGTGATGGATGTCGGTCGGCGCCGAGGCCACGAACGAAAGTGGCGGCCTGAGAGATCGCAGACTTCCCGTACGGAACGGTGATATGCACGGGTGCAGTGCCATCCGGCCGACGCATCGACCATTCCTCAGCGGCGGTGTGATGGCTGAGCATCGAAGACCCGCCACCGTACAAGAGCGCGGCCTCGAGTACGGCATACCTGGTCAATGGACCCGTGGTGACGGAGTAGACGCCGCGAAGAACAGTTTGCCAGCGTCCGACCTCAACTCGTTGTTTCACGCGAGAGCGAGGAAATCCGATGGTGTGAAGTTGAGTGTGAGTGACCAGTCCGTGCTGAGCATCGACGACGGTCTGCAATGCATCGATTTCTGTATGTGAAGGCATACGACGAGCCTGCAAATACATACAGAAGGATTTCGCCGAGAAAACCAATCTGTGGATAAAGCTGTGCGCGGTTAGGAAGTGTTGAGACTCCCTAACCGCGCACGGGGGCTATGCCCCTAGCGAAGCCGGCGGGGTGAACCGCGGGCCGTACTGCGCAGCGAGTTCCTTTGCGCGAGCGACGAAGCCGGCCGTGCCGCCCTCGTATCCGACGATGAACTGGTGAACGCCACCGGTCCAGGCCGGGAATCCGATGCCCATGATGGAGCCGATGTTGGCGTCCGCCGTGGTGATCAGGACGTTCTCGTCGAAGCACTTCTGCGTCTCGATCGCCTCGATGAACAGCATGCGGTCGATGAGGTCCTGGATCGGGGCGTCGGAGGTTCCGGAGTTGAAGTTCTCGCGGAGTCCGGACCACAGGCCGGTGCGCTTGCCCTCGGCGTAATCGTAGAAGCCGGCTCCACCGAGCTTGCCCTTACGATCGAACTTCTCGACGAGGGTGTTGATGACCTCGCCGGCCGGATCTGCCGGCAGTTCCTTGCCCTCGGCCTTGGCGGCGTCGGCAGATTCCTTGCGGATCTTCTGCATGAGGGTGAGGTTGAGCTCATCCGAAAGCTGAAGCGGCGCAGCCGGGTAACCGGCCTGCATACCGGCCTGCTCGATGGTGGCAGGCTCGACGCCCTCGGCGAGCATGCCGATGGCCTCGTTGATGAAGGTTCCGATGACACGCGAGGTGAAGAAGCCACGCGAGTCGTTGACCACGATCGGCGTCTTGCGGATCGCCTGGACGTAGTCGAATACGCGAGCCAGAGTCTCGTCGGAGGTCTTCTCACCGCGGATGATCTCCACCAGCGGCATCTTGTCGACGGGCGAGAAGAAGTGGATGCCGATGAAGTCTTCCTGACGCTTCACGCCGGTGGCGAGACCCGTGATGGGCAGCGTCGAGGTGTTCGAGCCCAGCAGTGCCTTGGGATCGACGATGTCCTCGATCTCCTGGAACACCTTGTGCTTGAGTTCCTGGCTCTCGAAGACCGCTTCGATGACGAAGTCGACGCCGGCGAAATCTGCCGGGTCAGCCGTCGGGGTGATCTTGGCGAGGAGTGCGTCGGACTTCTCCTGCGTGGTCTTGCCGCGCGAGAGTGCCTTGGCCTCAATGCCTTCGGCGTACGCCTTGCCCTTGTTGGCAGCCTCGATGCTGACGTCCTTGAGGACGACGTCGAAGCCGGCCTTCGCGGAGACGTACGCGATGCCCGCGCCCATCATGCCCGCGCCGAGGACGCCGACCTTCTTGATGGTGGACTTCTCGATGCCTGCCGGACGTGAACCGCCGCCGTTGATCGACTGCAGGTCGAAGAAGAACGCCTGAATCATGTTCTTCGCGACGCGGCCGGTCACCAGCGAGGTGAAGTAGCGAGCCTCGATGAGGAGCGCGTTGTCGATGTCGACCTGCGAGCCTTCGACGGCTGCGGCCATGATGGCGCGCGGAGCCGGCATCGGAGCACCCTTGAGCTGCTTACGCAGGTTCGCGGGGAACGCCGGAAGGTTGGCAGCGAATGCCGGGGTGGACGGGGTTCCGCCAGGGATCTTGTAGCCCTTGACATCCCACGGCTGAACGCCGCCTTCGGGGTTGGCCTTGATCCATGCCTTCGCAGCCGGAACCAGTTCTTCTACCGAGCCGACGACCTCGTCGATGAGGCCGACTTCCTTGGCCTGAACTGGTCCACGCTGCTGCCCCTGGAGCAGGACGCCCATGAGCGCGTTCTGCAGACCGAGCATCCGCACGGTGCGCACGACGCCGCCGCCGCCGGGCAGCAGGCCGAGGGTGACCTCGGGCAGGCCGATCTTGACGCCCTTGACGTCTGCCGCGATGCGGTGGTGGGTCGCGAGAGCGATCTCGAGGCCGCCGCCGAGCGCCGCGCCGTTGATGGCGGCGACTACCGGCTTGCCGAGAGTTTCGAGGCGACGCAGGTCTGCCTTGATCTCGACGCTGTGGTTGTAGATCTCCTCGGCCTGCTCGGGGCCGACCTTGATCATGTTCTTGAGGTCGCCACCGGCGAAGAAGGTCTTCTTGCCTGAGGTGATGACGGCACCGGTGATGGAGTCCTTCTCGGCGACCAGACGGTCGACGGTGGCCTTCATCGACGCGATGTACGCGTCGTTCATGGTGTTTGCGCCCTGGTTGGGATCGTTGATGGTGAGCACGACGATGCCGTCGGCGTCCTGGTCCCAGTTGATGATGTTCTGATCAGTCACTTTGCTTGACTCCTGGTAAGCCTCGTTGGAAGGACGGACGCCGCGTCAGACGCGCTCGATGATGGTGGCAACGCCCATACCGCCGCCGATGCACAGGGTGATGAGGGCGCGCTTGCCGCCACGACGCTCGAGCTCGTCGACCATCGTTCCGGTGATCATCGCGCCGGTTGCACCGAGCGGGTGACCCATGGCGATCGCGCCACCGTTGACGTTGAGCTTCTCGTCCGGGATGTTCAGGTCCTTCTGGAACTTCAGGACGACGGACGCGAATGCCTCGTTGATCTCGAAGAGGTCGATGTCGTCGACCGTCAGGCCGGCAGCTGCCAGAACCTTCTTCGACGCCGGCGTCGGGCCGGTGAGCATGATGGTGGAGTCGGCGCCGCTGGTGGCGGTGGCGACGACGCGAGCGCGCGGCGTCAGACCCATGTCCTTGCCGGCCTGCTCGCTACCGACGAGCACGAGTGCAGCGCCGTCGACGATTCCCGAGCTGTTGCCGCCGTGGTGAACGTGGTTGATCTTCTCGACCCAGTGGTACTTCTGCAGCGATACGGCGTCGAATCCGCCGATTTCACCGATCACACCGAACGCGGAAGCCAGGCCGGCAAGGTTCTCGGCCGTGGTGCCCGGACGCATGTGCTCGTCGTTGTCGAGGATGGTGATGCCGTTGATGTCCTTGACCGGCACTACCGACTTGGCGAAGTATCCGCCGGTCCACGCCTTGGCGGCGAGGTCCTGCGAGCGCACGGCGTATGCATCGACGTCGTCACGCGAGAAGCCCTCGATGGTGGCGATGAGGTCTGCGCCGACGCCCTGCGGCACGAAGTAGTTGTCGTAGTTGGTGGCGGGGTCGAGCGCCCACGGTCCACCGTCGGATCCCATCGGAACGCGGGACATCGACTCGACGCCACCGGCGATCACCAGTTCGTCCCAGCCGGACCGAACCTTCTGAGCTGCCATGTTGACGGCTTCGAGGCCGGAAGCGCAGAAACGGTTGAGCTGAACGCCGCCGACGGTGTCCGGCAGTCCCGCATCGTTGACTGCAACGCGGGCGATGTCCATTCCCTGATCGCCAACGGGGGTGACGACGCCCAGGATGAGGTCGGAGATCCGATCCTCGTCGAGGTCGGGAAAGCGCACGCGCAGTTCCTGGATCAGACCCGTGACCAGCGAGATCGGCTTGACCGAGTGCAACGACCCGGTCTTCTTGCCGCGGCCTCGCGGGGTACGGATGGCTTCATAAATGAATGCCTCTGTGGTCACTGTGAGGTGTTCCTTCCGTGTAATTCGTCGAACCGGTCTGCAGATCGTCCGCGCCGCCTTCGGTGGTGGCGCATGGCCGAGGTACAGACCTCAGCCCTTTCACTGTAGAACGTGTTCCAAATTCATGGGAAGGACCGAAGCGATCCTGCTAGGTGACCGAGGTGATCCGACGCGCGAACGCCTGCCCGCTTCGGTTCATTTCGAGAGCGCCCCCGGAAGCACTCACGGCACGATGCGATACGGCAACATCATGTCGTGATCTTCGTGATCGAGTAGATGGCAATGCCACACGTATCCCTGGAGCCGACCGGTGTTACTCGCGTCGTGGTTGCCCATGCCGTGATGCCCGTTTCCCTGATGCGCCTGATCACCGCCCGTCATCCCACCGTCCGTCATCCCACCGCCCGTCATCACAGCGCTCGTCATCACAGCGCTCGGAAGACGATCGAACATCGCGTCGGGATCGAAACCCAGCTCATCCTCGGTGGGGAATCGCACGATGATCCGGGTGACAGTGCCGCCGTCCACCCTGACGGTGTCCTTCATCCCCGCTTCCCACGGCGCCGGCGCGATCATCGGCCCCGCCTCGAACCCGTCGGGCGACGGAGTCCACTTGTTGCCGATCACCGGCTGCGGATGGCGGATCAAGTACTCCAGCGTCCGCATCGGTGTCCTGCCGAGAATCCGGAAATTCACCAGGTGCAGGTGTATCGGATGCGGGTCCGGCGTGGTGTTGACGATGTTCCACTGCTCGACGGTGCCTTGCCGCGGCCTCTCGACGTCCGTGGTGCTGAACGTCAGGTTGTTCAGCGTCATCTGAGCCGGTGGATTCCGCAGTTCCAGTTGCTGGCTCACTGTCACCGTGCGAATTACCGTCGGCTGCTCCAACGGGGCGAGAACGTCACGTTGTCGGCGCCCACCGCGCAGTTGCGACGGAACACCACCGGTGAATCCGCGCCTGGAGTCGCCGCGGAACCGGCAGAACAGCGGCATAGTCACTTCACCGATGACAGCAGCGGGCAGCGGGGGCGCCTCGTCGTTGCGAAGCTCCACCGTCGAACCCTCCGACAGTCCGGTGAAATCGACGAGGAGGTCGTACCGCTCCCCCGGTGCGCAGCGGAAGGCATTGACCGCGACGGGTGCGTCGAGCATTCCGGCGTCGTTGCCGATCACCCAGAACGTCATCATGTTCGAGAAGTGAAGATTCCACACACTTGCCGACGACGCATTGACGATGCGGAAGCGGTACAGGCCCCGAGCCACAGACAGTTCCGGCCACACCTTGCCGTTGACCAAGCCGACGTCGCCCACCGCGCCGCCTTCCCACGATCCTTCCGGGATCAAGATGGTGGATCGGCCGTTCTGGGCGCCTGTCGGCGTGAAGATCTTCTCCTGCAGGATCAACGGGATCTCGAATTCCTCGGCCGGCAACCCCAACGGATTTCCCAGTTTGCCGGTGTCGAATTCATCCCTGATCAGATAGTTGCCGATCAGACCGGCGTAGACGTTGAGCCGGGTGATGCCCATCGCGTGATCGTGATACCAGAGGTGGGCGGCTTCCTGACCGTGCGAAAAGTGATGCATCGCAGCCTGTCCCGGCATCACCAGCAGTTCCGGGTGGCCGTCGCTCTCAGGTGAAGTGACTCCACCGTGCAAGTGCAACGACGTCGGCGGTTTCGCACGAAAGTCGGCCTGCATTCCGTGCAGCGTCATATCCATGTCCGCTGCCAACGGATGTCCGGTCAGATCGTTCTCGAACGTCAACATGATCGGCTCGCCGGAATGCGCTTCGACGGTCGGGCCCAGATAACCGCCACCGATCTCTCCGCTGCGGTACGACAGTGCCGGGGACGATGGAAAGTCCCGATGAAAGGCATGTTGCCCCACTTGCGCTGTCAGCGTGATCTCGTTTCCGGAAAGCGTCGACAACGAGGGTAGTTCGTCACAAAACGGCTCGAACTCCGGCGAATGAAAAATCAACGGCGACTCGATGTCCGCGCTCCCGGTTGGAACAGCACTTGCCTTTGTACCCAATGCAACCGCCACCGTGCCGACTGCCGACCCCTTCAGAACCGACCTTCTCGAAACCCCGATACCCATACATTCCCCTCCCCATCGAAACGGGTTGCGTTCTCCGGCAAGGAAAACGCAACCCGTCTCTCCACTTCGATCTCGGAAAATCCCCCGTCTACTTTCCGTCGATCGCCTCCAGCACCGAATCGATCAGTGACTGCGGAAGTTTCGACGGCGGAGAGATTTCCAGTTCCCCCGGAGCGCCCGGCATCGTCCAGACAGTTCTGTGCCGAGCGATCGCGAGCTTCTCCCGTGATCCGTCCTCATTGACCTTGAAGTACTCGAACTCGAGGTCGATCCCCCTCTCGTAGAGGGCAGCCAAGGACATCGTGACCAGGACGTCGTCGAACGGCATGACCTCGCGCAGATGCTCAACCCTGGTGTGCACACAACGCAGTTCCCCGAGAGCGCCTCTGGCCGCCATGGCCTCACGCTGAGAACGGGCGAGGAACTTGTCCCGAACCCTCGACTGCCAGATGTAATAGTTGCCGAAGTAGATGTTGCCCACGACGTTTCCGTCCTGCATCGTCGTCGAGAACACCTCGGATTCGAGCAGGTACGGATTGCGCGGCACCATCGGAGCCGAGCGGATCAAGGAACCACGATCGATGTCCTTCGGTTGTGTGGGGACAGCGATGTTCTTCGCCCCCGTCGGAATCGTCATCGGCTCGATGAAATCGTGGAAGTACTGCGGCATCGGCCGTGCCGCCACCACACCGTGGGAGAGGATTTCCACCCACGTCGTCTGCATCGCACTCCACCCGATGTGAGTGCGCGTCTCGCCGTCGACCCGGCACCATTCGACATGCAGATTGGTGGTTGCCCGATCCGGACCGGTGAGCTCGGTGATCCAGATCGTCCCCTCGACAATGTCGTCGGTGTACAGGTTCGCATCGATGAACACCTCCGAGTTGTTGGTCACCATGCCCCAACGACCCGTCGCCATGTCCTCCACGATCTGCTTCGAGATCGGTCCGGTTCCCCTCTCTCGCAAAGCGCCCAACCACAGCGCGAAGCTCGCGAACCCCACTGATCCACCGACGTTGCACGCGTCCCGGAACCCGACGGGGAATCGGATCGACACCGCCGGATAGCCGCTCCGGGCCACCACATGCACGTCGGAGCCGTAGGCCATCGGGTCGAACTGCGCGAGAGACTTCGCCGACAACGGGCCGGTGTCGAACTGTGGTGCCGGGTCCTGCGCCGACTCTTCGGCATCCTCCTCGTCCGAAACACGCTCTTCGGCATCCGCCTCATCGGTCACGAAAGCGAGAATCCGCTCCTCGTTGTCTGTCAACAGAGCCGGAAAGGTCAGAACCACCACGCTTCCCTCTGCGCCGCCGCGGAAGGTCACTGCGTCGTCCTCCCTGGCGCCCATCGCCAGAGAAACCGACATCTGCCCCGTGGCCTTTCGGATCGCCTCGGCCGCCGCCCACAGCCTGGTGCCCGCACGATCGAGTGATTCGCCGCCTGCGATCAACTCGTCGAGCAGCGGAATCCGCGCCGAACCCAGAAGCGCCTTCCACTGCACGACGGTTCGGGAGCGAATCGGTTCGATGTCACACCCCTGAGGCCAGTCGCCGGCCGAACTGAGTGACTTGCTGCCGTCGTGCGAGAGCGAGACATCCACAGAGGGTGGAATATCACCGACAACGACGGGCTTTCCGGTTTCCTGCCATTCGATGGCAAAGGCATTACTCATTTGATCACCACATCCTCATCGAGATGAATGTTCACGGCCGCCTCGGCGATCGGTTTCTCCTGCTCGTGGCGTTCCGACTTGGTCAACTCGTGAATCCCCGGGGTGTGCGCGACCACAACCCGCGGGCTCTTCACTCCCAACGCCCGGCTGTGTTGCGCGAGCTTGTCGAGAATGATCTGTGCGTCGCGCGCAGTCGGATCCGCGATTTCCTCAGCCGTAGGACGGCTTTCGTCGTGGGAGAGAATCTGGGAGCGATATCCCTCGAGCTGCATCACCACTCGTCCGTCCTTCACCACCGCCACGTCGGCTTGCATGTGGGTCTCTGTCTGCACCTTGTCGTAGGCGTACGCGGTGAACGAACGAGCCTCGAATCGTCCGTCGTACATGTCGATTCGCGCAATGTTGACCGGAAGGCAGATCTCCCGCGGAACCATGATCTGGCCCGATTGGAGCAGGGAATCGAGGAAATACGGATCACCGAGGAGGTGCTGCTTACGGTCGGCTCGCGAAATAGCACTGAAGAGAATGTGCTCGGAATCGAGGCTCGAGATCTCTTCGAGTCGGCGGAAATCGCCCTCCTGGAACAGCAACCACGAGTAGAGGTCGTCCAACGGATCGATGTCGAGCACCGGTCGCGGCAACTCCTTCTCGAACTCCGGCAGTGATTCGTCCAGCCCGAAGATGAAGTCGGCCGAGAAATGGGGCCGCCCGTACCCGGTCCGTTCGGTGCCGATCGTGACATGCACCCGCGTTCCTGCGACATCACGATCCTGCTCCACGACGCTTGCCTTGATCTCGACTCTGGTGCCCTCGACGGTGTCGACGACGATCGGTCGATCCAGTTTGATGTCGTCGATGCGGACGCGACCCAGGGTCACGCGTCCGGTGACATACGCTGCCGCCTGCGACATCGCCTCGAGCCCGAACACCGTCGGAAGCAGCGCCGATCCCTTCCAGACATGATCGAGGACAAAGGGATCCGCCGAGGTGGACAACGTCGTCCGGGTCACCAGTTCTACCTGCGGCTCGAATGTCACCACTTGGTCGATGTAGCGCGACACCGCCGGCAGAGCCGGTGCTGCCGGCGCCCAGGTGTCGAGACCGCCGAGTCGACTGGTCACGACGATACGACTCGCCTCGGGTCCGCTGTCGACCAGGCGAAGGAAATGATCCACTCCCGCAGCCGTCGAAATCGGCATGACACCCATCTTCGCGAGGTGGTTGACACTGCCCATGCGGGCGCCCATCCCGGTCTCTCCCCACACGCTGTACGCGAGCGAGAACGTCCGAGTCTTCGGGTGCCCGGCGGCATACCGCACCACCATTTCGTCGAGAAGCTCGTTTCCGTATGCATACCAACTGTTTCCGGGCATACCCGTGAATCCGATGATGGAAGAGAAGCCCACGAACAGCTTCAAGTCACGATCAGCGAGCGCTTCGACGAAGTTGGCTGCGCCCAGGACCTTAGGTGCAACCTCCTTGAAAGCCGCAGCGCTGTCGACTCTCTCGAACCGCCGCGGAACATTTGCCCCCGCACCGTGGACAAACCCGGTGATCGGCCCCACCTCGACCTCGATCTGGGCGACGACGCCGGCCACCGCCGCGGCATCCGTGACGTTGCAGCGATAGTAGTGAGCGCTCAAACCGGCAGACGTGAAGTCCGCAAGAGTGGAGGCGATTTCGTCGCCCGCTTGTCGCTGAGAGCTTCCGATCAGCACCAGTTCGGCGCCGGTCTTTCGACCGAGGGCCAGAGCACATTGGGCCATGATGCCCTTCGCGCCACCGGTCACGACCACGACATCCGAACTTCCCAATCCGCTTTCGCGGACGGTGTAGTCGTTCGAGGCGAGAACCCGCGGTTGCAGTGCCGTGCGTCCCATCTCGGCGTCGTAAGTCGCGAACACATAGGGTGCAACCGAATCCAACTCGGAGACGACAGTGGCTGCCACCTCCGCGTCCACAGTCGAGCCGTCGAATCCTATGACGCGCACATCCAGTTCGGGACGCTCGTGATGCACCGAAGCGGTGAACGCCGCCACACTCGGCACCGGCGCTGGATTGCTCAACTCGACATCGGTGAACTGAACCACTGCCAATGTGGTTCGCGCGCCTCCACTTTGCTGCGCCGGAACTATCTTGTACATGTGTTCGATCCCACGGCGCAAGCCGCTTTCGGTGACGGAATCATCGGTCACACGCGGCATGACGGCAACCACGTGGTGTGCATTCGCAGTAGTGCTGTCGGAGAATGTGCGAATGTCGACCTGAGCGCCACGACCTCGAAGTTCGGATTCCAACCTTCCGACCAAACCGGCGTCGTCACCGATGACGACAAACGTCGTGTCCGTGAGATCTCGGACTCCGTGCAACGCTGTCTCGCTCCGAACCTTTTCCAGGGTGTAATCGCGAACCCAGGTGAAACTGTCGGCTGATATACCCTTTGCCTTCGTCGGCAGCGCCCGCGCGGCCGGCTGCTGCTGCCCCGACTTCTCCTTCGCGGACCGATCGAGCACTTCGATCAGTTCACCCAGGCTGACGTTGACGAGTTCGGCCGGATCCAGGTCACCCTGAACACCCAACCGTGTTGCCACCGTGGCGATTGCATCGGCGGCCTTGATCGAGTCCATGTTCAGGTCGTCCAGAAGGTGGAGGTCGACGTCGAGAGACTCCACCGGAAATCCGGTGTCCTCCGCGATTACCTCGAGCAGTATTCGCGACACGTCCGACTGCGCCGAACTCGCTGCTGGAACGTCAGAACCGGGATGCGGTGATGCCGCAAGGATCAGCGATGCTGCTTCTCCGATGGTGGCGTTGGCCAACTCGGCAGGGTCGAGGTCGACAACCTCGAACTGATGTGCAACCTTCGAAATAGCCTCTGCCGCACTGATCGAGTCGAGATTCAGATCATCGAGCAGACGCAGATCCGTCGTAATCGACTCGGCGGGGAATCCCGTCGTATCGGCAAGGATCCTGATCAGCTCACTTTCCACGGACCCAGCGCCCGCGACAGCCGGCTCTTCGACTACCGGAGCCGAAACCGGCGACGGAGCTTTCGCTGCTACAGATTCGTGGCCGTTGGTGACTGCCCGCGAAGTCGGAGCAGATGGAACAGATGGAGAAGTCGCTCCACTGCCTACATCTGCGCGAATGACGTCGACGAGGAATGTCCCGCGTCGGCTCAGGTAATCGGCCAGCGCCGCAGCCGGATCCCCGCCGGACGTACCAAGTGCGAGCGGTTCGGGAGCAGAGGTAACCGTCAGCTTCGCCTCGGCCAGGTTCTCGATGAACACCTTCTGATCGGCAGGAACGAATTCGCGCACGAACCGGCCGTCGAAAAGTTCGTTCCAGCGGACCTGAGCGCCGTGTACGTACATCGCGGCCAGTGCGACGTTGAAGTCCTCGTCGCGTCCGGACTTGGACGCAACGGGGAAGCAGCGCACGCCGTCGGTCCCATTGATCGCCTTGGTGAGCCCGGTCAGCACACGGCCGGGTCCGACCTCGACGAGCAGGTCTACTTCCTCCGAGATCCCCCTTACCGTCTTGACCCAGTCAACCGGTGAGACAACCTGTTTGGTGACCAGTTCGCGAAGTGCCAGTGGCGTCTGTACGCGTTCCCCTTCGACGCAGGAATACACGGAGCAAGTCAACGAATCGACTTGCTCGTCAACGGGCGCAGTGGACTTCAGCTCCCGTTCGGCCTCGTTCATCATCTCGGAGTGGAAAGCATTCGACACGGCAAGCGCCTGAGCCGACACTCCGCGGGTCTTCGCGATGGCAACCACATCGTCGACCGCGTCTTTGGTACCCGAAACCACACTCTGCGTGGGCGTATTCAGATTCGCGACGGTCGCGTAACCCTTTGCCTCCGCGATGATCGCCTCAGCCGTCGATCGGTCGCAGGTCAGGCTCGCCATTGCGCCGTTTCCACCACCACTGACAGCCATGGCCGCACCCTTCGCCGCAGCCAAGGTGATCAGCGTCTTCTGGTCGTAAGCTCCGGCCGCGTAGAGCGCAGTCAACTCCCCGAGACTGTGGCCGGCGACAGCACTGGGTGTGACACCCAATCGGCGGAGGTACTCGAACCAGAGCAGCGACGCCAAGGCGACGGCGGGCTGGGTGAACTGTGTCTGGGCGAGGTCCCGCTTCCACTTCGCCAATTCCGCAGCGTCTGCGCTCTTGACCGGGTTCCGCAGAATCCGCGGCGTGATCGCCTCCGCTCCAACTCCCTCCAACCAGCCGTCCGCCTTGGTCGCCAGTTCGCGCGCCCACTCGAAGCGCTCGATCAGCACGCGAGCCATCTCGAGTTGTTGGGATCCCTGTCCAGGGAACAGGAATCCGATGTCGTGGCGGACGCTGTTCGAAATCGAGATCTCGTTGCTCACCACCTTGACCTGGCCGGAAGCTGGAGCGGAGTTCTCGCAGATCACGGCAAGCTGACGCATGCGTTCGGCCAACTGCGCGGGACGTCCGGCCACCACTGCGGCACGGAAGGGCGCGGTCGGCGAGATCACTCGCGAGAGTTTCGCCGAAAAGTCCAGCAGCTCCGCAACACTCAACGGAACCGCCAGATCTGCAACATCCCGCGCTCGGGTCGCCAAGTCCACCGCGGAATCTGCAGAGAGTACAAATACCTCGGTGTCCTGATACGACGCCATCATCGTGCGGACGTCTTGCGAGGGTGTCAGCTTGCTGGACGGTGCATCAGCCGATTCGATCGCGACGTGGCAGTTGATACCGCCGAAACCCATGGCTTGCGCACCGGCACGCATCTTCTCCGACGGATCTCTGATCTCGCCGTTGACAAGCGGAAAGAGTGCCGGTGCTTCGGTTCCGAACGCCGGGTTCGGGTCGGTGCAACCGGCGAGCGGCGGAAGGATTCGTTGATTGACGGCCATGGTCGCCTTGATCAGCGCAAGGATGCCCGACGCCGCCTTCGTGTGCCCGATCAGCGACTTCAGTGAGGTCATGCCGATGCTACGAGCCTCGACTGGTCCGTCCGTCTGCGCGGCCTGCTGGACGCCGGCCAATTCGACAGGGTCCCCGACGGGAGTACCAGTTCCGTGTCCTTCGACAAAGGCAACCTCGCTGGCCGCGAATCCCGCTCCCGAATATGCGCGACGGATCATTTCGGCCTGAGTTTCGGCGCGGGGCTTGGTAATTCCACCCTTGCCATCGGTAGAGATGCCCCAGCCGCGAATCGTCGCGTACACGTAGTCGCCGTCCGCCCTGGCGTCCTCGAGTCGTTTCAAGGCCACGAATCCGCAACCTTCACCCGGGATGAATCCGCTTCGGCTTGCGTCGTACACGTTCATGTCGCCGCGTGTCAGTGCACCCAAACGGGCGAATCCCACCAGTTCCAAAGGATCCAGGCTGACGTCGACTCCACCTGCCAATACGAAGTCGGCCGCGCCGGACGCCAGCTTTTCGGCTGCAGTCGCCACCGCGAGCATTCCGGACGCGCACGCACCGTCCACGACGTACCCGCCGCCGTTGAAGTCGAGGTAATTGCAGATACGGCCGGCGATCGTATTCGACAACATGCCGGCCAGAGTGTCTTCACTCGGCTCCACCAACGGGCCTTTGTAGACCTCTTCCATCGTCTCGGCGAGAGCATCGGCGACGGAACTGTCCAACTGGCGCGCTTCGGCTGCCACAGCGAGTGCGCGCTTGACGTAAGGCCAACGCAAACGCATCGACCACATCCGGGATTCTTCACCGGTGAGGGAGTTGCCGACGATTGCGGCGCTGCGTCCAGTTGGCACCGATCCTCGGCTGTAGCCCGCGTCCGTCAAAGCCCCGAGTGCTGTTTCCAGCGCCAACCAGTGTGTGAGATCTGTCGACTTGAAGGTTCGCTCCGGTATCCGGCGACCGACCCAGTCGAATTCGAAACCGTCCATGAACGCGCCGCGGTCGGCGTATGTCTTGTCGACGTCGTCAGGGCTCGCGCTCCAGTAGTCGTCGAGCGACATCCGCGACTCGGGAAACTTTCGGAATTGCATCCGTCGCGCGAGGACGTTCTCCCAAAATCCTTGCAGATCATGGGCACCGGGAGACCACATGCTCATCCCGACTATCGCGATCGCGGGATTAGTTGAATCTTCAGTCATCTTACACTTCCTATTTTCGCGCGCATCCACGGGAGACTCAATCGACCGAAGACTAACCACGCGTTCAGCCGTGTGTAAAACGCAGATTCACCTCAAGGCATAAACAAATAACAAAGGTCGTTCAGCTCCGTGAACATGTATCAGCAATTTGACAGCAATCGAGAGTTAGCTGTAACTCGAAGTTACTTATTTGCTTCGTCGCCGGTCAAGCAGTGGTTTGAACATCCGTACCGGACACCGGTTTCACTGCCGCCATTTCCTCGAGATCGGCAAATGCTCAGTTGAGTACGCACCGAAATGCCGCAATGCCGAATATGTGGCCAATTCGCCGAATGTCCCAAATTGGTCGATCACCGCAAAACAAACATCCGACAACTATCAATCTGAACATTCGTGACACACCGAGAATTAGCAACAGCACGCGAATGTCGATCAGACAACGAGAAATTCCAGATATTCTTCGGCGACCATCGTCCGAATCGATGTTTCGTTACACCGGAATTGAGCGAACGAATGTGCCAGCAAACCGGCCACACACAATTCAGCTTTGCCGGGCCGAGTCGGTGCCCTTTCGACACGTGCGCACACAAAAGGAACGGCACTTATAACAATTCGATCACACAGTGGTGCCGCGGCATTCCGACAGCCGTTTCACGCGCACGGACCGAGTCGGCAACTCAGCTTTCGAGGCGGCGTGCCCCGAGGACGTCCTTGAGGAGTTCCTTTGCAACGTCCTCGGGATCACGTCTGGCAGTCGGATCAGCGGGCTCAGCCGCCTCCGCGAACATCTCGTCCTCGTCCTCCGGCGTTGCAGGCGGAGGAGTTGCCTCGTAGTCGACCTCAGGAGCAGGGGCCGGTCCAGGGTCTTCCGGATAGTCGGGGGCCTCAGGCGGCGGAATGTCGTCCGAATCTCCGCGCTGGGGCTGCGGGGCCTTGGGCTGCTGCGCTGCACGCTCCTGACTGGGGCGCGAGAAGCGGGGCGCAGCGGCCGGGCGGCTCGCAGCTTCTGTCGCCTTGGGTGCGCTCGATGCTGCCGGCGCTGTGGACGCACCTTCTTGGTACTCGACTTGCCAAGTGCCACCGAACATCTCGGCAAGGACCTCGCAGATGACCGCCGCGTTGTGCGGTTGCGTCACACGAGCACCCAGGACCGGCGAGCCGTGAGCGATGACCACAACATGTCCACGCACGTCGTGAACCGTCGCAGCGGACAGCATGGCCGGAAGAACCTTGTTTCGTTCACCGACCTTGTTGCGCAAGGTGTTCCACGATTCACGGAGGGTCTCGACTGTGGGGCCCGCCGAGACCGGCGCAGCTTCTGCAGCCGCCGGCTCCTCGTACTCGGGCTCGGGCTCGTAGTCGGGTTCCGGCTCGGCAAGCCCGATCAGCTCTTCCGCTTCGACCGGAGCAGGAGCCGGTGGTTCAACCACAGGAGCTTCAACTATTGGAGCTTCGGCAACCGGAGCTTCAACTATTGGAGCTTCGGCAACCGGAGCTTCAACCACTGGAGCTTCGGCAACCGGCGGTTCCACGATCTCGACGGTGGGAGGCTCGACCGGGGGAACTGCCGCTACCGGAGGTTCGACGACAGGAGCCTCGACGACCGGCGGCGCCGCCGGAGCCGGGGCGGCTGGTTCCGGCCGTGCCTCAGGCTCGGCCTTGCGTTGGGAGGGCCGTTGGAACTTGGAAGCAATCTCCGGTTCGAGCGGCGGCACGGTCGGTGCCGGCGTTGCTGCCGCGCGAGGGGCAGCGGCAGCCGCGACTCCGGCAGCCGGAATACCTTGTTCCAGGCGCTCGAGCCGCTGCAACACAGCCGACTCGGTGTCGGAGGCCGAAGGAAGCAGCATTCTCGCGCACATCACTTCGAGCAGCAGCCGCGGCGCCGTCGCCCCACGCATTTCACTGAGACCAGCGTGGACGGTTTCGGCGAAACGGGTGAGCGTGGCCGGGCCGACTCGCTGAATCTGTTCACGCATCGTGACCAGCTCGGCCTCCGGCGCATCGACCAACCCTCGTTCGCTGGCATCGGAGACTGCCTGCATCAAAATGAGATCGCGTAGACGTTCGAGGAGATCGAGCGCGAATCGGCGTGGGTCGTGACCGGCGTCCATCACCCGATCGACAGTGCCGAACAATGCGGCTCCGTCACTGGCAGACAGGGCGTCTACTGCTTCGTCGATGAGCGCGACGTCGGTGACTCCGAGAAGAGAGAGCGCCCGCGGATACGTGACACCTTCTTCGCCGGCTCCCGCGAGCAACTGGTCGAGGACACTCAACGAGTCGCGAGGCGAACCGCCGCCAGCCTTGATGACCAGGGGATAAACAGCAGGCTCGACCGGTACGCCTTCCTGGGCGCAGATCTTTTCCAGGAGTCCGCGCATGGTCGACGGCGCCAACAGGCGGAACGGGTAGTGGTGTGTACGCGAACGGATGGTCGGGAGAACCTTTTCCGGTTCCGTCGTCGCAAAGATGAAGATGAGGTGCTCCGGCGGCTCTTCGACGATCTTGAGCAGCGCGTTGAAGCCCGCCGCCGTCACCATGTGTGCCTCGTCGATGATGAAGACGCGGTAGCGAGAAGCGGCGGGGGCGTGGAACGCCTTGTCTCGGAGTTCTCGGGTGTCGTCGACGCCACCGTGACTTGCGGCGTCGAGTTCCGTCACGTCCAGGTTGCCTGTGCCGCCCGGGCCAAGCGAAACGCACGAGTCGCATACATCGCACGGCGTCGACGTCGGTCCCTGTTCACAGTTCAGCGAACGCGCCAGGATTCGCGCCGACGACGTCTTTCCACAGCCGCGCGGGCCGGAAAACAGATAGGCATGGTTGATGCGTCCGGTGTCGAGGGCCGTGCTGAGCGGTGCGGTGACATGCTCCTGCCCCACCACCTCGGCGAAGGACGCGGGTCGATACTTCCGGTACAGGGCCACGCGCAAAGACTACCGGCGACCCACGACAGGTGATCCGGTGCGGGTGCAACGCCGACTTCTCCCGAAACATGTTCGCAACACAATCGCAGTGCGGAGGAAACCGCACGCACCCATCGTGGGTTCCGTGCACGCGGGCTGGTCCGCATGCGTGAGGAGAAAACTGTGCCCGCCACCATCGATGCCGGAGCAACTGCCTGGTTGCTCGTCAGTACTGCACTCGTACTTCTGATGACGCCAGGACTCGCGCTCTTCTACGGCGGCATGGTCCGCTCGACCGGCGTACTCAACATGATCATGATGAGCTTCGTCTCCATCGCACTCGTCACGGTCGCGTGGTTGTTCGTGGGCTACAGCCTCGTGTTCGGCGACGATCACGGTGGCATCATCGGCGGACTCGAACACATCGGCATGGCGGGCATCGACCCGTCGACCGTGCACGGGAATGTCCCGGAAGTGTTGTTCGCAACCTTCCAATTGACGTTCGCAATCCTTACTGCAGCACTCATCAGTGGTGCGATCGCCGACCGCGCGAAGTTCTCCGCCTGGATGATCTTCGTCCCCATCTGGTCCTTGCTCGTCTATGTCCCCGTCGCTCACTGGGTGTGGAATCCGCAGGGATGGCTCGCCCAGATGGGCGCACTCGACTACGCCGGTGGCCTCGTGGTCGAAATCGTGTCCGGAGCGTCAGGCCTGGCATTGGCACTGGTCCTCGGCCAGCGGATGGGTTTCAAGGCCGAGTCGATGCGTCCGCACAATCTGCCGTTCGTCCTGCTCGGCGTCGGTCTGCTCTGGTTCGGTTGGTTCGGATTCAACGCCGGGTCGGCCCTTGCGGCTGACGGTATGGCCTCGCAGATCTTCCTCAACACACTCGTCGCCGGCTGTACCGGACTACTCGGCTGGCTGTTCGTCGAGCAGAACCGTGACGGACACCCCACGACGTTCGGCGCAGCTTCGGGCGTCGTAGCCGGTCTGGTCGCGATCACCCCGTCGTGCGGAACGGTGAACATGTTCGGTGCGCTCGTCATCGGTCTGATCGCGGGCATCGTCTGCTCGTACGCCGTGGGATGGAAGCACAAGCTCGGCTACGACGACTCCCTCGACGTCGTCGGCGTGCACCTCGTCGGCGGAATCGTCGGCTCGTTGCTGATCGGACTCCTCGCGACGGCCGTGATGACGGGCGGTCCGGAAGGTTTGTTCTTCGGCGGTGGATTCGCGCAGCTGGGCAAGCAGTTCGTCGGTGTCGTCGTGGTCGCGCTCTATGCCTTCGGTGTGACCTACGGTCTCGGAAAGCTCATCGACAAGACCTTCGGCTTCCGTATTTCGCGTGAAGACGAGGCCCGCGGAATCGACGTTGCCCTGCACGCGGAGTCCGCCTACGAGCACGGAGTCCTCGGCCACGGTCCGATCGGCGGACAGAACCCGAGCCCGTTCCTCCAGCGTCAGCGTGAGGAACGGGAGAACCGCGAGCGGGACTGACCGCCGTCACCGGTTCGCGATTTCCTCCATCAGGATCGGAACGCCGACATTGCAGGAGTGAATCCCGACGACGGTGGTCAGTTTCAGCACCTCGAGAATCTCCTTCGGGGTCACTCCCATGTCGAGCGCAGCGCGAATATGGCGTCGTACGCCGGGTGCGTACATGTGCGTGCTCGCCGCATCGACGGCTATACACAGCAACTGGATCACCTGAGGTGACAGCACCCCACTGTTCCAGGGCTGCATTGCTGTCTTCATGTACAGCTCGGTCCACTCGGGATCCAGCTCCGAAAGTCCGTCCCACAACGGATTCCAGCCACCCGAATCCTTCATGGCCTGGGTCACGGGAAAAGCTTCACTTGCTCGAACGTCAGTCATCGATCTCCTCAGACAATCGAAAATGCTTGATTCAGTTCACGTTTGAGAATCTTTCCGGTTGCCGTCATCGGCAGCGACGGCACGAACTCGATGCGGCGCGGATATTTGTAGGCGGCCATCTGTTCCCGCGACCATTCCACGAGATCCGATTCGGAGATCTCTTCACTCGGCTCTCGGATCACGTAGGCGACAACTTCTTCGCCGAGGCTCGTGTCCGGCACCCCGACGACAGCGACGAGTGAGACGGCTGGGTGGGTGAGCAGAACCTCTTCGATTTCGCGCGGGTAGACGTTGAATCCTCCCCGCACGATCATGTCCTTCGCGCGGTCGACGATGTAGTAATTTCCGTCGGTATCGACCCGTGCCAGATCCCCGGTGCGAAACCATCCGTCGCACATTACTTCCGCCGTCGCCTCGGGTCGGTTGAAATAGCCCTTCATGACGTTGTGCCCGCGAATGGCCAACTCACCCACTTCATCGGGGCCGGTGATCGTACGCCAAGAGTCATCGACAAGCCGCGCTTCGACGCCCCAGATCGGCACGCCGATCGAACCGGGCCGGGGGTCGCTCTCCGGGTCACTGAACAAGGCCAACGGAGAGGTCTCGGACAACCCGTACCCTTCGAGGATCTGAACACCGAAGCGTTCCCTGAACTGTGTCAAGATTTCGACGGGAAGCGCTGCACCACCGGAGATCGCGCACCGCATGTTCTGTGCAACGGTCTCGATATCCACCCCGGATTTCACTACCTCCTCCAGCACGCCGAGCAGTCCCCAATACATGGTCGGGACGCCCGCGAAGACCGAGATCTTTTCGCGTTCCATGATCTCGAGTGCCGCGGTCGCATCGAAGCGCGGCATCAACACCAAAGTGGCACCGACGCAGATTCCCGCATTCATGGTCACTGTCTGGCCGAACGAGTGGAACAACGGCAAAGTCAGGAGATAACGCTCATGCATGGACGGAACGCTCTCGAACAACCGGTTGGTCGACAGTGCATTCAAGACCATGTTGCAGTGAGTGAGTTCGGCGCCCTTGGGCTTTCCGGTCGTGCCGCTGGTGTAGAGAATGACCGCGGTGTCCGTCGGTTCACGAACAACCGCGGCTGCAGGCGTTTCCGTGCCGGACACGGATGCCAGTGCTTCGCCTAGAGTCTCGACTCCGAGGATCGACGACGGTGCACCCGGCTCGGTGCTGATCACGATCAGGGCCGAACAGGTCTCGCTCTGCTCGAACCCGGCGATGGCGTACTCGGCGATCGGTAATTCGGGACTTCCCTCGAAACAGAAGTACAGCTTCGCTTCCGAATCAGCCAGGTGATAGGCAATTTCGCGCCCCTTGAGCAGGATGTTCAGAGGAACGACGACGCCACCGGCCTTGAGAATGCCGTAGTAGACGATCGGGAACTCGAGAACGTTCGGGCAGGACAACGCCACCTTGTCACCTGGCTCGACACCCCGCGAGACGAGCAGATGGGCGATGCGATTCGCGTACGCGTCGAACTGCGCATACGTCAGCCTCGCTTCCCCGAGAACCAGCGCATCCCGTTCCGGGTACCGCCGGGCCGAGTCTTCCAGCAGAGCAGCAAGATCAAGCATGACTGTGTTCCTCCTGCGCATCGGAATCCGTGGCATGAGACGAGGCAGCGCGCGACACCGACTCGAGCAGTTCCCGCACCAACGATTCCGCCCGCGGCCAATACCCGTATCCGGACGCCGGATTGAGATGTCCGACCTCACCCAGATCCAGCAACCGACTCCCCCATCCTTCAGCCAAACCCACAACTCGGCGATACCCGGCGAGCGGATCGTTCCGACTCGCCGCGACCGTGCTCGGAAAAGGCAGACGCTGACGCGGTATCGGTAGCCACCCGTTCCGATCGAGCTCCTCGAGAGACGGATAGGACTCGGGTAGAGGAAGTTCGAGATCCGCCGGCGTGACCAGAAGTGCGCCGGCAACATCTCGATGATGCGCCCTCGCCCAGTGGGCAACTGTCATGACTCCGGCGCTGTGCGCGACCAGGACCACCGGGCTGGAAACACTTGTCAACACCTCGTCCAATGCCGCAACCCTGGCATCGCGACTGAGCTTGTCGGTCTCGAGGGGAGGAACCGTCAGAACGTTGTCGAGCCTGCGCGCGAGGTGAGTCTGCCAATGATCCTCGACATGATCGCGCAGACCGGGAACTATTACTACCGTGGGTGATTCATCCATCAGGAACTCCGAACTTCTGCTACTTCAGTGGCGCCGGGGATCTCGGGCCGATTCTGCAACGTCGCCAGCCGCCTCATCCCGGCGGGATAGGCACGCTTGCCGGCTACCAACGCGAGGGCCGCGACGACATAGACGAAGGGCGAAAGCTGTAGAGCGCCAAGAAGACCCAGGTGATCGGCGAGGATGCCGACCACGAAGGGACCGAGCGCCAGCCCAAGAAGGTTGTTGGCAACGGTGAGCGTTCCCATGGCCGACGCTCGAATCGAGTGATGGGTAAGGTTCGCGACCATAGCTGCCGTCGGCCCCGACGAACCGGCGGAGAAGAATGCACCGATACCGAGCAATACGAGTTGCGCTGTCCCCGTGCCCAACCGGAGCCCGATACTCAGCGTCACCAACGAGATGGCGCAGTAGACGATGGCGGTGGTCCATTTCCGCGCCGAATCGTCGCGGCTGAATCTATCTGTGATGAACCCGCACACCACCATCCCACTTCCGACCAGGAGGACGAACACGGAAGCTGTGACGCCGGCCTTGTCCGGGGCCAAATCGTAGTAGCGATTGAAGAAGCTCGGCAACCACGCCAGAAGTACAGCGGCGGTGAACATCTGGAGACCACCACCGATGTAGGCGAACAACACGGCGGGATTGGTGAACAGCGAGGACACCGGCGCACGAAAACCGTCGTGTCTCACCGCTTCCCCGGCGGCATCCGGCGCGGCCTCGACGGCGTAAGCGGTGAGCTTCTTCTCGGTGACGAGGGCACGGAACAGCGCAACCAGAATCAGACCGAAGATCGCCATGGCGGCAAAAGACCACCGCCAACTGAACTGGACTGCGATGAACCCACCGATTGCCACACCGATGACCGAACCGAACGATCCACCGGCCATGAAGGCACCGGCAAGAGCTGCGTGCACGCGGGGCGCAAACACACTGAGGACCACGGCGATACCCACGCTGCCGTACGCCGCTTCACCGACACCGACCAGGAACCGGGCGCCCAACATCTGTTCGTAGGTCTGAGCGATTGCGCACAGCAACGTCGCGACACTCCACAACACCGCCATCAAGATCAAGCTCTTGACGCGGCCCCAGCGGTCCGCGAGCAGCGACAACGGGAACGTCAACAGCCCGACCATCAATGCCACCACGCTGCTCAGGGAGGCGAGGTGCGAATCGGAGAGATCCCAGTCCGCTTTCAGGATCGGGAAGACTGCACTGAGCACCTGCCTCGACATGTAGTCCGAGAGCAGAAGACCGAAAGCCAGGGCGAAAACGATCCACGGGTATAACTTTCGTCGTCCGCCGATTCCGAGCGCGGTGTCCACACGTGGCGTGGCGGGAGCTTGCAGTCCCATGACTCTCCTAGAAGTACTCGAGGTAGACGGGGGGATTCGGGGGTACGAACCGTCGCGGTTCGTACCCCCGGAACTGTTGTACGAGAGGGTGCGAACTCAGGCGTGCTGCGTGAATCCCAGCTGGCCGATCCGGCGGTTGGGCGCGTAACCCAGCTTCGCCAACGTCTCGTCGGTGTCGGCATACGTCTCACCGATCCGGTAGATGTCCCGAGCTTCCTTCGCGGTAGCCACCTCGCGGCCCAATTCGCCTGCAATGCGCACCAACTGCTCGATCTGCTGCACCGACGTCATCTTCTCGCCCTTGCGGCCCCAGATGGTGTCCTCGTTGCCGCAACGAGCGTGCAAGCCCATCGCGATGGCCATCGTGTTCACCGGCAGGACGCTACGCATCAGCGTTTCCAGCGTCAGGCACGCACCGTCGGGAACACGCTGGACGAAGTTCATCATGTTGTACGGGTTGGGGCCGTCGAAGCCGCCGCCGATTGCCACCCATGTGAGGTTGACCGGGCCGGTGTAGATGCCGCGTCGGATCAACCGCTCCACCGTTTCGAGCTGCGGGATACTGGACAACTGGAAATGCGGCTGGATTCCGGCGGCCTGCAACCGGCGCAGGTGCTCTGCCACCCACTCCGGACCGGCGGGCACAGTCATTTCCCGATACGTGTCCGCCAATTCCGGACGCTGCATCGACGTACCCGCGATGTCGTCGTCGGTCATCAGTTCCATGATGTTCATCTGGCTGGTGTTGATCGCGATCGTCACCTGATCGGGAGCCGGCTCCAATTCCGCAAGCATGTGACGCACGTCGTCGGACAACCACTTCGCATCGGCGCCTTCCCCCTCCGGGGCAAACGAAATCGAGCCGCCGACCTGCAGAATCATCTCGGGAACGGCCTCACGCAAGCGGCCGAGAAGCTCGTTGAACTTCGACAGTCGCTTCGAGCCCTTGCCGTCGAGTTCACGCACGTGGATGTGGAGAACGGTGGCACCGGCGTTGAAGCAGTCGACGGCTTGCTGGACGTGCTCGTCCATCGACAGCGGGAGGTCTTCTGCAAAATCGTCCGGCTCCCACTCCGGTCCGTAGGGAGCGACGGTGATGACAAGCTTGTCCTGGGTTTCGGGGAACAGTGAATCGTCGTGGAAATACATAGTGTGACTCCGATCGAGTGAATGAATTATCTTCGGGGCTGGGAAGAGGGATCAGAACGGTGCGTCGCCGATGATTCCGGCGCGTTCCATCTTTCGAACCGCGGGCCAGTAGTCCTGCACCGCGTAATGCTGTGTCGAACGGTTGTCCCAGATCGCGACGCTGTTCTCGGTCCAGCGCCACCGAACCTGGTACTCGGGAATCTGAGCCTGGCTCGCCAGGTAAGTGAGCAAATTCCCGGCGCCGGGGGCGTAATCGATTCCGTAGCGGACGTTCTCGGGCGTGTGATAGTTCACGAGGTGTGTGGCGAACGAATTGACGAAAAGAATCTTCTCGCCGGTCTCCGGATGTGTTCGTACCACGGGATGTTCGGCGTCGGGAAAGCGTTCCTTCAGCTGGTGCCGCTGATCGATCGGCATCCGAGCGCCGAAGGTCGACTCGATACTGTGCCTGGCACGCAGGTCCTTGATCTGCTCCTTGACCCGCGCCGGCAGATTCTCGTAGGCGAGTGCCATGTTCACCCAAATCGTGTCGCCGCCGACCGGAGGTGTTTCCACACAACGCAATACACATCCCATGGGCGGGTTCACGCGCCAGGTGGCGTCGCAGTGATACGCATTCTCGAAATGCTCCGGCGGGCTGTCCAGGTCTTTGTAGATGCGGACCAGGCCCGGGTGGTCGGGGTCGCTGCCCAGGGCCGGATGATCCTCGAGTTCACCGAATCGCTGGGCAAGCTCTACGTGCTCGGCTTTGGAGAAGTTCTGGTCGCGAAAGAACAGAACCTTGTGTTCGAGCAGCAATCCCTTGATTTGGGCAAAGAGTGCAGCATCTCGCGCGACCTCGCCGAGATCCACCCCGGACAACTCTGCCCCGATCGAACAGGTCAATTTCTCGACGCGGATCGTGCTGGTCGACGAGGGAAGGTTTTCTGTCAACGTTGCGGTGTTGGTCATGACAATTCCTCTGGGAAGTGCTGTTTCGGTTCAGACGGAGAAGACGGAGGAACCGATACTGCGACCGGACTCCATGTCGTGGTGCGCACGCACCGCATCTTCGAGGGGGTATCGCTGGTTGATCTCGATCTTGATTCGCCCGGATTCGACGTGTGAGAACAGTTCGCCCGCCAATTCGGCACGTTCCTCGGGATCTGCGATGTAATCGGCAAGTGCCGGACGTGTGAGGAAGAGAGATCCCTTGACGGCCAACTGCATTGCCTGAATCGGCGGAGTCGGCCCGGACGCCGTTCCGAAGCACACCAGCAGCCCGCGCCTGGCAAGGCAATCGAGCGAGATGTCGAACGTGGATTGCCCGATACTGTCGTAGACAACCGGCACGCCGACGCCCCCGGTGATCTCCTTGACACGCGCTACGACGTCCTCGCGGGTGTAGATGACGACTTCATCGCACCCGTGAGCACGGGCAACGCTCGCCTTCTCGTCGCTCGACACCGTTCCGATCACTTTGATTCCCAACAGTTTTGCCCACTGGGTGAAGATCAGTCCAACCCCGCCCGCCGCAGCATGCAGCAACACGGTGTCTCCCGCTTTCAACGGGTAGATGCGACGCAGAAGGTAGGCGGCGGTCAGTCCTCGCATGGTCATGGCGGCCGCGGTGTCGAAGGCGATGCCGTCGGGTAGCGCGATCAGGTCGGACGACGCCATGATCCGCTCGGTGGCGTACGCACCCAGCGGACTGCCGGTGTAGGTCACACGGTCCCCCACTGCAAAATCGACTACTCCCTCGCCAATCTCTTCGACCACACCGGCGCCCTCAACGCCCATCCCGGCAGGCAATTGCGCAGGATAGAGGCCACTTCGAAAGTAGGTGTCGGCGAAGTTCAACCCCCCGAATTATCTGCACGCAGTTTTGACATATCTCAAAACCTTGCTGGTAGGCCC